>JBPBQN010000163.1:0-33196 GCA_050954865.1 Janthinobacterium lividum
TCAAAACACGGTTTCCGGGAAGATTTTTAAGCAGATTAACAACCGCTTTTTCCAGATCTTCATCATTGATCACGATGCTCATACCTTGTCCGCCCAAAACATAACTTGGACGAACCAGAACCGGATAACCAACTTCATGCGCCACTATCAATGCTTCTTCAGCGCTTTCAGCAACACCGTATTTTGGATAAGGAATGCCTAATTCTTTCAGCAAATCAGAAAAACGGCCACGATCTTCGGCAATATCCATGTTACCATAAGAAGTTCCGATGATTTTGATGCCTTGCTCATGCAGCTTTTCGGCCATTTTTAAAGCGGTTTGTCCGCCTAACTGAACAATTACACCAACTGGTTTTTCCAGTTCGATAATTTCCCGGACATGTTCCCAGAAAACCGGCTCGAAATACAGTTTATCAGCCATATTGAAATCCGTAGAAACAGTTTCTGGATTGCAATTGATCATGATCGATTCAAAACCGCATTCTTTTGCGGCCAGTAAACCATGCACACAACTGTAATCAAACTCAATTCCCTGGCCGATACGATTCGGACCAGAACCTAAAACAATAATTTTTTTCTTATCAGAAACAACAGATTCGTTTTCGCCTTCGTAAGTGGAATAATAATAAGGCGTTTTAGCCTGAAACTCTGCCGCGCAGGTATCTACCATTTTATAAACACGGTGCAAACCAAGCTCTTTACGACGCTGGTAAACATCTTCCTCGCTTACATGCTGTAAAATATAAGCAATTTGTGCATCAGAAAAGCCTTTTTGTTTTAGAGTGAAGAAGAAATCTCTTGGGATATTATTTAAAGAGTAACGGCGTAATTCGATTTCTAAATTTACTACTTCCTGAATCTGATTTAAGAACCAGCGGTCAATTTTGGTTACTTTACGCACGGATTCGATCGGAACGCCTAAACTCAACGCATCATAAACATGGAACAATCTGTCCCAGCTTGGATGCTCCAGACTTTGCATAATTTCGTCTAAATTTCGGCTTTGGCGACCATCAGCACCTAAACCGGCGCGGCCAATTTCCAGACTCTGACAAGCTTTTTGCAACGCTTCAATAAAGCTGCGGCCGATGCCCATTACTTCACCCACAGATTTCATCTGCAAACCCAATTCTTTATTGGCGCCTTTAAATTTATCAAAGTTCCAGCGTGGAATTTTTACGATAACGTAATCCAGCGTCGGTTCAAAATAAGCCGAAGTTGTTTTGGTGATTTGATTTTGCAGTTCATCCAGATTAAAACCAATAGCCAGTTTGGCGGCAATTTTTGCAATCGGATAACCGGTTGCTTTAGACGCTAAAGCGGAAGAACGGGAAACGCGCGGATTGATTTCGATCGCAATAATATCATCATTTGCCGGATTTACAGAGAATTGCACGTTGCAACCGCCCGCAAAATTACCGATAGCGCGCATCATTTTAATGGCCTGGTTGCGCATATTTTGGTAAGCGCGATCACTTAACGTCATCGCTGGCGCAACGGTAATTGAATCGCCGGTGTGGATGCCCATCGGATCAAAATTTTCGATGGAACAGATGATGATCACGTTATCACGGTTATCACGCAGCAGTTCCAGCTCAAATTCTTTCCAGCCAATTACGGCTTTCTCCACCAAAACCTCATGTGTTGGCGAGGCTTGTAAACCGCGGCTCAAAGCGGCATCAAATTCTTCTTTTTTATGTACGAAACCGCCACCGCTTCCACCCAAAGTATAACTCGGACGAATCACCAGCGGAAAACCGATTAGTTGTGCAGCTTCTTTTCCTTCCAGAAAAGAGTTGGCAATTTTAGACGGAGCCACGCCAACGCCAATATCGACCATTAGCTGGCGGAATTCTTCGCGGTTTTCGGTTTTTTCGATGGCATCAATATCAACACCAATTATTTTTACGCCATATTTTTGCCAGATGCCACGTTCTTCGGCTTCTTTACACAGGTTTAAAGCAGTTTGTCCGCCCATGGTTGGCAGCACGGCATCCAATTTTCTTTCCTGTAAAATCTGTTCTAAACTTTCGCAATTCAGCGGTAGCAAATATACATGATCGGCAATTACTTTATCCGTCATGATGGTGGCCGGATTGCTGTTGATGATCGAAACTTCAATACCTTCTTCTTTTAAAGAAAGTGAAGCTTGTGATCCGGCATAATCAAATTCGCAGGCCTGGCCAATTACAATGGGGCCGGAGCCGATAATTAAAACCGAATTGATGGAGGTATTTCTGGGCATAGGGCTTTTTGTAGTAAAAAGTTACGAGTTGAGCTTTAAAACTAATCAACTTAAACCAGGATTTTCGATGGAAATGAGGAGAAAATCCCGACTTGTTTGTCGGGATGCAAAGGTAGTTTTTTTGAGGATAGTTTTTTATCTGCCCAATGAAAAATTTATAGGCATTGTGTAAGCAACACGTACTGGTACACCGTGTTGCAAACCAGGATTCCATTTTGGCGATTCATTCATCACCCTATAAGCCTCAGCATCTATATCATAACTCACATTTTTTAAAATTTTTATATCTGTTAATCTTCCATCATTTTCTATCACAAAACTTACAATTACCTGCCCTTGTACATTGTTCTGTTTTGCTCTGTCCGGATAACGAATATTTTGAGAAAGATATCTGCCAAAAGCGCTTGCGCCACCATTAAAACTTGGCAATGCTTCTTTTACCGTATAATTTTTAGTGCTGCCATTTGCATCGATAATTGTTCCTTTTAAAAACTTTCCATCAGCGTAATCCTCTGTATAAGCATTTTTACTTTTGCTCATGGTACCTTTCCAGGTGCCGTTGCGTTTTCCACCTTTCAAATCGCCTTCTTCTTCAATTGTCTTAAAATCAGGATTGTAAATTTGATAACGTCCGTTGCCATCTTTCACAAGTTCTACGCCTGTAGAATCATAAACGGTATGAACAATTTCTTCCGGATGAACAAGCGGATTTCTCGCGTCTGGAGCTGGTCCGGGCAAATGTTCTACCACACGATAGATTTTTCCGTTAGGAAAATAATCATAAACGCTGCCTGATAATCGTCCGTTCTCATAATTTGCCACACGTTTTTTGTTTTTATTTTGATAAAAGCTGATGGTTTGCCCTTCCAGTTTTATCGGATCTACTGCAGAAGATTTAGCAATCATCTTCGGGTTTCCGTTGGGATAATATTCCACCACATTGTATAATGTTGAGCCAGAATCCGGCTCCTGCACAATCCGCGTGTAATCGGCACTGTCGCGTTCGGTAACATATTTGCCATTATCTTTCAAAAAATAAACGTTCTGTTTTTTTTGGGCGAAGGAATTGATCACCAAAAAACAGGCGATAAAAACAGCATAGTAAAATTTAGATTTCATATTTAGGATTTGCTTTAAATGTACGTGCTGTTTTTAGCGGATCAAAATCTTTCTCCATTTATTAAAACACAAATTTTACCTGGTAAAAACAGCATCGGCTTCCGCAAAAAAGCTTATGTTTGAAGGAACAGAACTTAGCAAAACACAATGAATTTTAAACTTTATACTTGTTTTTCCTTCGGGATTTTTGGCTTGGCGTTGCAACCGGTTTCGGCACAAATCAAAGCCGCAAATGATCCGGTTTATCAAAACCTCGATCCTTCTGTAAAACCCGGCGATAACTTTTTTGAATATGCCAATGGCGGCTGGATCAAAAAAAACCCGATTCCGGCCGCATATTCCAGCTGGGGAATTGGCAATGTGGTGAGTGAAGATTTGCGTGACCGGCTGAAAAAAATCAATGAAGATGCCGAAAAAGCCAACGTCGCAAAAGGTACCAGCACGCAAAAAATCGGCGATTTTTATTACAGCGGATTGGATACAATTACGATTGAAAAACTGGGCATAAACGCCCTGAAATCACCGCTGGATCGCATCAACCAAATCAAAACCAAACAGGATGTGCTGGATGTTGCCGCCTATTTAAACACCGTTGGCACGCGCAGCTTCATCGGTTTGGGCGTTGGTCAGGATGCTAAAAACAGCGTTAAAATGATGCTGCATCTGCGCCAGGCTGGTTTGGGTTTGCCCAACCGCGATTATTATTTCAAAACCGATGCGCGCACTACTAAAATCCGCAACGATTATGCGCAAACCCATGTTCCAACGATGCTGAAGCTTTCCGGTTTAAGTGATCCGGCTGCGGCCAATGCTGTTTTTAGCATAGAAAAATCATTGGCCGATAGCAGCCGCACGCTGGTTGCCCTGCGCGATCAGTATAAAAATTACAACAAAATGCCGGTGGCCAAACTGAACCAGTTAACGCCGCACATCAACTGGACAAACCTTTTCCAAAAAATGGGTTTAGAAAAAGCTGATACTGTAATCGTTGGTCAGCCAGAATATTATGCAGAACTGGACAAAGCTTTGCAGCAATATCCGGTTTCGGATTGGAAAGCTTATCTCCGCTGGAAACTGGTTTCGTCTTATGCTTCCGTTTTAAGTAAAGATTTTGAAAACGAAAATTTCCGCTTTTCCGGAACCGTTTTATCCGGAAGAAAAGAGCAGTTGCCACGCTGGAAACGTGTTTTAGATAACGAAGGCGGTTTAATGGGCGAGTTGTTAGGTCAGCTTTTTGTGAAAGAATATTTTCCGGCCGCATCTAAAAAACGCTATGAAGATATGGTGGAGGCGATCCGTGTTTCTTACCGCGAACACATCGCCAAACTGGATTGGATGAGTCCGGAAACGAAGCAAAAAGCGTTGTTAAAACTCAATACTATCCACCCAAAAGTTGGTTTCCCGGATAAATGGAAAGATTTTTCTACTTTGCAGATTAGCAGAACTTCCTATGCGCAAAACGTAATGAACGGACGCCACTGGCAGTATCTGGAAAACATCCACAAACTGGGCAAGCCGGTAGATCATACCGAGTGGAACATGACGCCGCAAACCTATAACGCCAATTACAGTCCGAGCAACAACGAAATTACGTTGCCAGCCGCACAGTTCATGATTCCCGGAATTAAAGATGCCAATGTGGATGATGCCGTGGCTTACGGTTATGTGGCCGCTTCTACTATCGGACACGAAATTACGCACGGTTTTGATGATCAGGGCCGCCAATATGATGCTAAAGGAAACCTGAAAGCCTGGTGGACGCCGCAGGATTCGGCCAAATTTACGCAACGCGCGCAAATGCTTGTGGAGCAGTTTAATGGCTACAAAGTGCTGGACAGTTTGCACGTAAACGGCAAAGCAACTTTAGGCGAAAACATTGCCGATTTAGGCGGAATTGTGCTGGGTTTGGATGCTTTTAAAAAGACAAATCAATACAAAGAAGGCAAAACCATCAACGGTTTAACGCCGGTGCAACGCTTCTTTTTGGGTTATTCTTTGGGCTGGCTGGGCCACGAACGCGATGAAGCTTTGGCGAATCAAATCTTAACCGATGTACATTCTCCGGGCTATTTGCGCGTAAACGCACCGTTTTCTGATGTAGACGAATTTTACACCGCTTTCGATATTAAAAAAGGCGATCCGATGTGGATTGATCCAGCCAGAAGAGTTCGGATTTGGTAATACTTCTTTTATCTACTAAAATTTAAAGCGATGATTTTCATCGCTTTTTTTGTGCGCATCATTTTATCTTTGGCTGCAATGATTTTATTAAACGTTTTTACAGATTGGTTTCGAGCGCAAAATCCGCTGGAAGTTATTGGTGTCATTACCGGAATTTTATGCGTGTATTTGGCCGCCAAAAACATCATCTGGAACTGGCCGTTTGCCATCATCAGTGTTGCGGTTTACATCATTATTTTTTTTGAGGCGAAGCTGTATGCCGATATGGGTTTGCAGTTTTATTTCCTGGCGATGAATAGTTACGGCTGGTATTTCTGGAGCCGGAAACCCAAAACGGAAGCCAAAGTTCCGGTCATTAAAATCACCCAAAAAGAAATGATACTTTCCGTTATCGGTATTATTTTGTTTACCGGCATTTTAGGTTTTTTGCTGAAGCGAGGAACGGATGCTGCTTTCCCTTTCATCGATAGTTTTTGCACAGCTTGCAGTTTGATTGCACAGGTTTTTCTGGCGCGCAAAGTGCTGGAAAACTGGTTGATCTGGGTTTTTGTAGATGTAATTTACGTAATTGTGTACGCCTATAAACAGCTGCATTTAACGGCTGGCATGTATGCTTTGTATTTTATTATTGCTGCTTTGGGTTATCGTGATTGGAAAAGAGATTATCAGTTGCAGAAATCAGTATCATAAGCATTTTGATCATAATAACGATTTTGTCATCTCGAACCGAAGGGAGATATCCTATTCCAAACAGCCTAAATTTATACTGATAAAAATAGTATGTCTTTTCGATTAAGATTTCTCCCTTTGGGTCGAAATGACAAAAAACAACCTAAATAATGAACCAAAATATCATTAAAATAGCCATCGTCGGACCAGAATCAACCGGAAAATCTACGATGTCCAAATGGTTGGCCGAACATTATCAAACCATTTGGGTGCCCGAATTTGCGCGCGGCTATTGCGAAAACTTAACCGAAGATTGCACCTGGCAAGATGAAATCAACATGTTTCACGGACAATTGGCATTGGAAAAAGAGCTTCTCCCAAAAGCCAACAAACTGTTGATTTGCGATACTACTTTTATCACCGTAAAAATCTGGAGCGATGCTTTATTCGGAAGTTCTCCGCAGGTAGTGCTGGACGAATTGCCCAAACAGCATTACGATTTTTATTTATTGCTGGATATTGATATGCCCTGGCAGGATGATCCATTGCGCAATTTCCCAACGCAGCGCGAACATTTTATGCAGGTTTGGCACCAGGAATTACAGGCGATTACCGCTAATTACGTGGTAATTTCTGGGATAGGCGAGGAGCGTTTCCAAAATGCAGTAAAAGCAATTAATGCCTTTACTGCGGATGTTGCTAAACCTGATTAATGGCTGGTTGTAGTGGTATCACTTCCGGAAGTAGTTGGATTGCCGGCTCCGCTTGTTCCTAAAGCAGAACCATGAATGGCTTTTGTGGTATCGCTGGCACCAGAACTGCCGTGCGAACCAGAATCTGCAACGGCATTACCGGTTTTTGCCGTGTTACTGTTGCAAGCGGATAAAGCTAATCCGGCAGAAACCATTACTATAAAACTGATTTTTTTCATTTACGATGTATTTATTTGATAAGCCTTTTATGTAAGTTTTGTTTAAGCAGAAAGCTGGTCATGCTTCTTTTACCGATGTTTTTTAGATGATGCTTTTTACCACGCCGCCATCAACACGCAATGCTGCGCCATTGGTTCCGGCGGCAAGCGGACTGACAACATAGCAAACCATATTGGCAATTTCCTGCGGAGAAATAAAACGCTGAAGGATAGAACTCGGGCGCATTTCTTTAAAAAATTCATCTTCTACCTGCTCAATGCTTTTGCTTTGTTTGGTAGCTAAATCCTGTATAAATCCGCCTACACCTTCTGATAAAGTTGGGCCTGGAAGTACAGCATTAACCGTAACGGCCGTGCTTTTGGTAAGTTCGGCCAAGCCTCTGGAAATGGCTAATTGTGCAGTTTTCGTCATGCCGTAATGAATCATTTCTTCCGGAATGTTGATGGCAGATTCGCTGGAAATAAAAATAATGCGGCCCCAGTTTTTATCCAGCATTTTTTTAAGGTAAGCGCGCGATAAACGAATGCCGCTCATCACATTTACTTCAAAAAACTTCATCCAGTCTTGGTCTGCAATTTCATCAAAATGTTTTGGTTCGAAAATGCCTACGTTATTTACCAAAATATCAACTTCCGGAATCTCGGCAATCAGTTTTTCTACTTCTTCCGGTTTGCTAAAATCTGCTGCAACACCTTTAATATTGGTGTTTCCGGTTTCTTCCTGTAGTTTTTTTACGGCCTCATTTACACGTTCTGCAGTGCGGCCGTTCAAGTAAATCTGTGCTCCTTCTTCGGCCATCGTTTTGGCAATTGCATAACCAATTCCGGCTGTTGATCCAGTTATTAACGCCGTTTTATTTTTTAGTTCGAGATCCATCAATCCAATTTTAGCTGATAAAAACAGTATTACCAGGTTTGAAATCAAGAACAACGCATCGAAGTAAAAGATTTAAAATACCTTCACCTAAAAACATGCGGTAAAAGAAGCATCAGCATAAAATGTATTTTTATTGAGTTGATTAACACATAAAAAAAGGTTGGGAGTAAACACTTCCGACCTTTTTTATTTTAACTGATACTTCTTTTATCAATAAAAAATTAGCTTCCTCCTGTTGGCTCGTCCGGTTGCTGATCTTCTTTTTTCTCTTTCTTTTTATTCATTTGATCCAGCGTTTTTCCGAAACGATAAGCGAAAGTTAGGTTAACCTGACGGCTTGAAAAACGGCGCTGACTAACATTGTAAAAAGTTGGATCAGAAGTGATGCTGCCAAAACGGCGCGTGTTTAAAATATCACGGGCGTTAAAACTTAAACTGGCCACTTTTTTCGCCAAAAAATCATAACGGATACCAGCATCTAAACCAGAGTTGGTTTTGGTTTTTCCCTGCGCAATAATTTGTGGAGCCTGATAATCAAACCGTGCTTGTCCGCTTAAATTGTATGGTAAAGTAAAGTTGGTGGTGATATTTCCGTTCCAGGCAAAACCGCTTGTAGAAACAAAACCCTGCGATGGGTCTCCTTTTACGTTGGTATCGTAAAAGTTAAGGTTGGTGGTGAAGTTCCATTTTGGTGTAATTTCTGTGCGCTCAATTATTTCTAATCCGCTGGTGGTGGCACGGGCAACGTTTTCAAACTGGATCAACTGAATTTCACTGTTTTCATAAGCCGACCGGATCATCTGGATAGAACTGTTGGTTTGGCGATAATAAAGCGAAGAAGTTAACGTGGTGGTTTTCCAGTATTTGGCATAACTTAACTCAAAAGAGTGAACGTCTTCTGGTTTCAAATCAGGATTACCGGTTCGATAATTCAACGGATCACTTCTATCTAAAAACGGAATGATCTGCCGGTCGCGCGGCCGGTTTATACGTCGGGAATAACTCAACTGCAAACTTTGATCGCCCGTAAATTTCTGTGTAAGAAAAGCGCTTGGATAAACCCGGAAATAATTTTGGTTAAACGTTTTGTTAGAATCCAACAGTGCCGTATTAATCAGCGCCTGCTCTGCACGTAAACCGCCCTGAAAGCTAAAATTTCCAAACGTATGCTGGTAATTGCCATAAATCGCATGTATTTTTTCATCATAAACGAAGTTGGTAGAAATCCGCGGATCGTTTACATAAGTGCCAAAATTGTTCAAAGTATCCGCATCAAAAATACTGGCACTACGGTTTAATGTGCTTCGATAACCAAATTCGAGTGTACTGTTTTTTGTAAGCGGATTGGTGTAATCAAGCTGTAAATTCCAGTTGCGAAACTGCCCGTTGGTTAAATTTTGCTGTATTAACGTGCTCGAATTTTGCGGCACATAAACGTAATTAGTTGTATTTGTATTATAATCATCAATTTCGTGCTCTTTGCCTCGGCCAAAAGTAATGTTAGAAGTTAATTCCTCTTTTGGCTTTTTAAATTTCTGGGAGAAGTTTAAGCTGAAATCATAATTATTTCCTTTTTCATCCTGTGTATTGTTGCGATTGATGGACGAATTTAAAGTTTCAAACTGCCCGATTCCTTGTGTTGTGCCATTATCATTTCCTGTTCTTTTACGGATATTGACATCACTGGAAACGCCAATGGTAGTTCTTTTGCCTAAATCATAATCCATTCCAACTTTAAAAACATCACCTGTAAAATAACGGATGCCGTTGCTGATTTGGTTAAGCGCATAAGTGGTATCAGCGCCCGAAGCTGTTTTACGAAAATTATTACGATCACTAAAACCATTTGTATTGCGCTCACCGTAACGGTGACTGTAATTGCCGTATAAATTGATGTTTTTGTTGAGATAAGATAGCCCAAGATTCGTGTTAAAGCTTTTTGGAATTCCGCCTGTTACCGAAACATTTCCATTTAAACCCTTACGCGTATTTTTTTTAAGCACAATGTTGATGATACCAGATTGTCCTTCTGCATCATATTTTGCCGATGGATTGGTAATCAGTTCAATCGTTTCGATAGAACTGGCCGGAATAGATTGTAACACATCCGCAATACTGCTTCCGCCTAAAAGCGAAGGTTTTCCATCCACCAAAATACGTACGTTGCTGGATCCGCGCATGCTTACGTTGCCATCCACATCAACCGTTACGGTTGGCACATTTGCCAGCAAATCCGTAGCCGAACCGCCCTGGCTTACCAAACTTTGGCTTACATCAAACGTTTTTCGGTCTATACCTAACTGGATATTGTTTTTTTTGCCTTGAATGGTTACTTCTTTTAGCACCGAAGTTTTGCTGATCACCATTTTAACCGAACCTAAATTGATCGTTGCCGAAGAAGCATTAAGCGTGGTTGGCCGCAAAATGGTGTTGTAGCCTACATAACTTATTTTTAGCGTATAAGTGCCAAATGGTACGGCTGCCATCAAAAAACTACCATTCGGATCAGTCTGAGCAGTTTTAACCAGTTGATTATTTGGGCCGAGGAGAACAATTGTAGCAAAATCAAGCGGTTTGCTGTTTGTGGCATCAACCAATTTTCCGTTGATGCGGCCTGTGGTTTGCGCATTTGCCCGAAAGCTAAAAGCAGACACAAAAAGAAACAAACCGATTACGGACAGATAGAACTTTGTCATATCCGCAAAAATCAGGCTTTTAACTGAGCAGAAAGGTTTTAGGCGGTAAAGATTTCATTACAAACTCACGTAAACATTGTAAAAATTATACGATAAAAGAAGCATTAGCGTTGATGCTTCTTTTGGTTGATGCTTCTTTTATCGGTATAAAATTACTCTTTCACCGCTTTTACCAAATCACTAATCTCCGGGATTTTGGCAAAAGTTTCTACCAGTTTATGGTTTTTATCGTAGATGGCTTCGTAAGGCGTGGTGCTTATCTGGTAAAATTTCTGCACCAAATAGGTATAACCTTCGGTTCCAACTTTAATGTTCGGATATTTTTTAAGCTGATAATCCTGCACAAACTTGGTCATCGCTTTAAACTGGCGGTTCGGATCAACAAACGTAATCATCACAATTTGCGTATTGCCAAATTCTTTGATGTGTTTGGTCAGTTCCATCGTTACGTGCTGGCAATGCGGACAATCCGGCGCGAAATACATAATCATAACCGGCACGTTTTTTTTGAGGTTTGCCGGTGTTTCATACGCGCTATCTGAAGTTAAAATCCGGTACGGCGGAATATCTTTGTTCGGCGGAGCATTTTGCGAACAGGCCGTTAACGTAATTCCAAGAAAAAAGAGCAAAAAATAAGCTGATTTCATACAAAAATAATTGGGGGCGATGCTGTTTTTAGCACCTAATTTTCTTCAATAATAGCCAATTGCAGCAACACTTCCTCTTCCGTAATCGGGAAAGGTTTGCGCTCGCGGATGCTGTGGTAAACGGCATCAAAAATACCCATAAAATCTCCTTTCAAAGAAGGCACCAGCGTAGTTTCCATTTTGTTGGTTTCCGAATTGATACAGGTTAATTCGCCTTCCATTCCGGGTTCTTCCACACCAAAACCAACGGCCAGTGGCGACATGCCTTGATCCAATTGCGCTTCCTGCACATCAGACCGTTTTTTAATAAACGTGCCGCGCGAACCATTCACCACAAAACCCGGCAGCGGATTGGCCACCAACATGCTGGCGTATAAAAACACGTTTAAATCTTCCGGATATTTTAAATGGATGAAAAAATAATCCGGCACTTCAGTTTTGTGCCGAAATTTGCCCAAAGTTTTGGTGTACGAAAGCGGTTTTCCAAACAAATCAATTGCCTGATCCAGCAAATGCGGACCTAAATCATATAGTAATCCGCTGGCTGGCATCGGCGTTTCTTTAAAAGCTTTCGGTCCGATTTCTGGTCGCCAGCGATCATACCGGAAATGAACTTCTACAATTTTGCCCAGTTCGCCGGTTTCCAAAACCTGTTTTACCGCTTTTACATCGCTGTCCCAACGGCGGTTCTGGTAAATTAAAACTTCACGGTTAACTTCTCTACCTAAATCAAAAAGTTCTTTGGCTTCTGCGGAAGTGGCGGCAATCGGTTTTTCAATCAGCACATGTTTGCCCGCCAGTAATGCTGCTTTTGCCAGCTCAAAATGGGTGTAATTTGGTGTGTTGATGACGATTAATTCCAGATCCGGGTGGTTAATCACTTCCTCCAAAGTATCGTAACTTTTGATGTTTGGATAGATTTGAGCCGCTTTTTTAGTATTTCGCTCGGCTACGGCATCCAGACTAAAATTTGGATTAGCGTTTAAAAATGGTGCATGAAATATGCGGCCAGACATGCCGAAAGCCAGTAAACCAGTTTTGATGGGTTGATTCATGTTGATAAAATAAGGTACTAAAAAATGCTGCGCGTTACGCCGCCATCAACCTGGATGGTGGTGCCGGTAATGTACGAAGCTTTTTCGGAAGCTAAAAAAGTGATTAATGCGGCCAATTCTTCGGGTTTTCCAATTCTTTTTAATGGAACATTTTTGGCTTTTTCTGCCAAAGCCTGTTCTTCGGTCAGACCGGCCGCCAGTTCTTTTTTAATGCCTGAATTGCGGATCCGATCTGTCAAAATCAAACCCGGACAAACATTATTTACCGTAATCTGATCTGGCCCAACTTCATCAGCAAGCATTTTAGCAAAACCGATAACGCCCATTCGAATGCTGGTAGAAAGCACCGAACTTTCTAAAACTGATTTTACTGACATGCTTACAATATTAATAATCCGGCCGCTGCCGGTTTTTTTAAGATGAGGCAAAACCAAATTTGTTAAGCGGACGGTACTCAGCAAATTCAGTTCAAAGGCGGATTGCCAATCGGTTTCGGTAAAACTTTCTACTGCGCCAAAAGGTGGCCCGCCGGCATTGTTCACCAAAATATCAATTCGCCCAAAACCGGAGGCTGCTTTTATCACAAAACTTTCAACCTGCTCAGGATCAGTTACATCAACCGGAATTGCAGTCACTTCATTGCCAGTTTTCTGGCTGATTTCCTGTGCAGTTTTTTCCAGTTCCTGCTGGTTTCTTGATCCGATAATCACTTTAACACCTTCTGCAGAAAGTGCTTCTGCCGTGGCGCGGCCCAAACCTTTGCTGGCGGCTAAAACAACGGCTACTTTATCTTTAATTCCAAATTCCATAATTTATATCGATAAAAGAAGCATAACAGCAGGGCGGAACTGCTTGTTTTAATGACCGAACAAGCCGGAAATAATGTTGATGCTCAAAGCCACAATTACCGTATTGAAAACGAAAGATAAAATGCTATGCGCCCAGGCCAGCCGGCGGATTTTACGGGAACTGATCTCGACATCCGAAACCTGAAAAGTCATGCCGATGATGAAGGAAAAATATACGAAATCTAAATAATCAGGTTCCGGTTCACTTGGAAAATCCAAACCGGAACCATACTTTTCTTTTCCGCCTTTGGTAGAATAAAAAAGATGCGCATACCTCATCGTAAAAATTGTATGCGTAAGCCACCAGGAAATAGCAACCGAACCGATGGAAAGCAACACATGTTTAGTAGTTTCTGCCGGAGATAATCCTTTAAGTGATTGCAGCAAAATAACCACCGCAAACAGGCTGGCAAATGCCGAAGCGATGATGAAAAGGAAGATAAAAGTAACGCTCGAATCTTCCAGTTTGGCTACTTTGGACACATCTTTTGGGTGAAGCGTGAGGATAATAAACCAGCTGAGGAGTAATATACTTGATGCATAACTTACCCAGGTAAGCATAATATTAATGGGCAGCGAAAATTTACGGGTTAAAAAATAAGTGATGAGCGCAACGACAAGTGCAATAAACTGGCGGTGGTGTGCATCTAAATAAGTGGAGGTTCTTTCTGAAAGGGACTCAGTTTTTTCTGACATAATAATACTGTTTTTAGGAGGTAAAGTTTAGTGGCATAAAAGAAGTATCAAAGCTGCTGCACAATATGTTTATTTCGGCGGCGCCTTTTCCAAATTTGGCCCATGTGTTGTGTCGGAATTTCATCGCCCAGTAATTTTCCCCAGGGTTTGAGATCTTCAATTCGATCGAAAATAATCTTTAAAACAGCAACCATTGGTATGGAAAGAAATGTGCCGGATACGCCCCAAAGTGATCCTACCAAAAGCACTACAATGATAGAAACCATTGCATTGATCTGGACTTTGGAAGAAACGATCCTCGGCACTAAAATATTATTATCAATAAACTGGATGATAGAATAAGCAATGATAATACCTAATTGTGTACTGTAACCTTCCTTAGTTACCGTAGCAATTAACAAAGGCAAAAGGATAGCGATAATGCCGCCAATATAAGGTACCATATTTAAAATTGCGCCGATGATACCCAGTAGTAACGCATATTTTACGTCTAAAATAAACAAGGCTCCGCAATTTAAAACAGCTACAATTAAGGCTTCTATCAGCAAACCAACAACGTAACTTTGGATGGCTACTTTAGTCTGGTTTAAAATTTCGGCTACATTATTGGTGTTTTCTTCGGAGAAAATCTCATACAAAAAATTCAGGATCAATTCTTTATAAAGCAGCAATAAAAATATGTAAACCGGCAGCAGAAACAGCACGCTGAACAGGCCAAATAAACTGCCGATAGTTTGACCAACCAAGCCTTTACTGTTGTTGGCCGCATCGTTAAGCATCAGCATCTGCTTTTGGATGCTTACACCAAAAGTGTGCTGTATCCAGGTTTCAATTTCGATAATAATTTGTGCGCCTTTAGCCTTTAAAGCCGGAAAAGTATCGCCAAACTGAATCATCTGGGATGACAAAAAATACAATACGGCGGTTATAAAAATGATGAGTGTAGTCAACGTTAAAACAATGGCCAGCAGTTTCGGGATTTTAAAGTTTCTGAGTTTGCTGTAAAACGGGTTGAGCAAAATAGCCAGCAACATGGCAAAGGCAAGTGGCACAAGCAAATCGGCCAGCATGTAAAGCATCATCACCAGCAATGAAATGCCAAAAAGAATTGTGGTTGCTTTAAGATAAAATGGGTATTGTTTGATCAGCATAAAGCGGGTTTTACAGTAAGCTGCAGCTTTTACGAATAAAATTTACAACAGATACTTTCGGTTAAACCCAATAACTGTTTATACTGCATAAGGTTTATTTTATGCCGATAAAATAAGTATTGCCCAATTACTCTACAGAAACTGTTAAGCCTTCCTGCTGTAAAATTTTGCGGTAAACTTCTACTTCCGTAAAAGATCCTTCTAAAATGGCGCATTTGCCTTTTGTGTGCACTTCCCAGGCAATTTTTTCGGCTTGCTTATCGTTGTAGTCCAGATATTTAATCAGGCAGTAAATAACATGTTCAAAAGAATTATCATCGTTCCACAAAATCAGGCGATGACTTTCTTTTAAACCGGCCAGCAATTCTTCCAGCGTGAAGCTTTCCTCTTTAACCTCTGTTGACATGGCGCAAATTTAATAAAAATAAAAACCGGATATTTAGCAAAAATCACTAAACCTTGATTGTTTAAAATTGTCTCTGATCGAATTTATAATCTATACGAATGAAAACTTCTTCTGTTTTGCTGTTGATGGCCGGCTGCTTTTGTAGCGTTTTTACGGTTGATGCACAATCTAAATCTATCAAAAACCTCAAAAATTCAGCACAAAATATTGTGGTTGATGGCCAGTTAAAAGATTGGGGCGATAGTTTAACTTATTACAATCAGGATAAAAAAATACATTATGCACTGGCTCAAAACCCGGAAAATTTATATTTCGCCATCCGCATAGAAAACCGCGGACAGCAGGAGCAGGCCATGCGCAACGGTATTACGGTAGCTTTTAATCCTGAAGGAAAAAAGAAGGAAACGTATAGTTTAACTTTTCCTTCGCCCGATCAGGATGAAAACAGCATGTTTATTATGCCCAAAGCCGATCATGCCATTACTGAGCAGCAACTGAAACAGGAAGATGTGGAAGAGCGGCGCAAAGCAGATTTGCTAAAGCTGCGCGACATCCAGGTAAAAGGTTTCCCCGACGTGGAAACGGATCATATTACCACGGCCAATACTTATGGCATAAAAACAGTATTGCAGTTTGATGATAGCGGCGCGCTGGTGTATGAAGCGGCCATTCCGGTAAAAATGCTGCACTCAGATTTAAACAGCAAACCCTGGGTTTTTGATATCAAGATTAACAGTTTTGCAGATGCTAAAGGTGCACACGACGGTTTAAAACCGCCTAGCGATAACGGTGGCATGGGCGGAGGACGTCGTGGTGGCGGTGGTGGCGGCATGGGCGGTGGCGGTATGCGTGGCGGTGGCATGAATCGGGGCGGCATGGGCAATATGGGCGGTACTTCCAGTAATCAGGGAAGTGCTGGTAAAACGGTAGAAATCAAAGATAAATTTGTGTGGTAAAAGAGGTATCGGATTTAAGGTAAGTTTTTTTAACCGCTAAAAGATCAGCAAAACTTCCGAATGTATATTCAAGTAAAAGGTTATAAATAATGAGGTTTTACTAAGTTTAAACAGTTATTTATGCAAATAAATATGGGTAAAGTAACTGCTGCCGTAATTAAATGGACAGGCAGCACTACCGGAATTATGACAGCTGCCGGCCTGATAATTGTTTGGGGCATTTATGGCTATCTGGCTCATTATTCTGAAGATTCTCAAATGATCCTGAATACTGGCACATCCATTATTACTTTTATCATGCTTTTTCTGATCCAGAAAGGGCAAAACAAAGCAGATAAAGCCACGCAGCTTAAACTGGACGAGATTATTTTTGCTTTGGAAACAGGCAACAACAAAAGGCTGGGCATTGAAAACCTTACCGAAGAGGAACTGGATTTGCTGAAAGAAGAATATAAGCTGGAAGAGGAAGATAAGATTGAATGTAAATAATAGGTTTTATAGATAGAAAACTTCAAATCAGGTAAATACAAAAAGCCGTTTCAAAATAGTTTGAAACGGCTTTTTTGCTGATGCTTCTTTTACCACCCTAAAATTTACTCTACTTTATAACGGTAAACCTGTCGCGCCAAATTTCCTTCATCATCAATCCCTTCAATTACCACGCGGTATATGGCTTTATTATCAGCATTAAAAAAGCTGAAACTGGCTTTTCCGTCTTTATCCGTAATTAAATGAGGATTCCAGTAAATGGTGGTGCGCAAATCGGCCACAGCTTTATTGGTTTTCGGGTCGTCGTATTTTGGCGAATAAAACTCCTTGGTGTTGGTAAAACCTTTCGGATTATAAGTAACAATTCCAGGCGTATAAACCTGACTGATGTAACTTGGGTCGTTTCCGCGCCGCGTGGTAATCAGCAAAACGCCGCCACCGCCGCGGCCGCCATAAATGGAGGTATATCCGCCGGAACGCAGCACTTCAATAGTGGCTACATCAGTTGGAACTAACACTTGCAGATAATCACTTTCTACATAAACTCCATCTACAATAATCTGCATCGGCTGGTTAAAACTACGCGTAGAATAAGGTATTCCGCCGCGGAAAATTACGCCTAGCAAACGGCCTTGCAAACATTGATCTATTGTTGCACAACCCAGTTGCCGGAAAATATCACCGTTAACAATCTGATCTGCATTGCCCGAACCGTTCAAATTAGCAGAATTTTTTACCGGCTCTTTCTTCTCCGAAATGGTAACTTCTTTCAGCATAATGGTTCGGTTTACCAAACCGTATTTGCGCAAATCATCGTATTGCGTTTTGCTGTTGCGCAGATAACCAGCCAGCTCTGTGTTGAAGTTGATGGAAACATCCGGCGCATTTTTGTTTTTGGTGACAAATTGCGGCGGCACATTGTCCAGCGTAACTTCCACATTTTTTCGTCCTGAAGCACCTCGCGCCTGAATCACAAAACGAATGCTGTCCGGAAAAATCAAATTATCAAACTTAAACCTGCCGTTAGCATCGGTTACCGTATCCAGCAAAAACGCGCCTTTTGTGGTAGTAAACAACGTAACCTTGCTTTTTGCCAGCGGTTTGCCACCCAAAGTTTTAATAAAACCGGAAATTTCCATTGATTTTTCAGGCTGAAAAGTGATCTGCGGAAAACTATTTCCCATCAGCAGCGACCACGCAAAACGGCGATAACCTTGCGTAAGCATCAGCATATCCAAATCTGCTTGCGTTTTTTCGGTTGGATGTGCGAAATAATAATTTGGCTGCTCAACATAACCTTTGATATCCGAAGTCAGCAGCAAATCGGATAAAATCGTGTTCTCCTTATCTTCATTCACCGGCACTTTGGTTTCATCCGTAACTGCTACTGAAAAACTGCCGATAACCGGCGCTTTTGCTTTGTTTTGCACGGTAAAATCGAGATCAACTTTTTGTCGGGGCGAAGTGGTTTCTGCGGAAGAAACGGCCACGTTCAACTGATCCGGATTTTGGATGAAGATGATCCGTTCGTTCAGCGGCTGTCCTTCCTGCGTAAATAACGTAAACTGTGCAATCCCTGAAGGAAAACGGCTTTTCGGAATTTTTGCAGAGAACGACTGACTAACCAGCGGACTTTTAGCCGTGTAATAAACATCGCCGCCGGACTGGCCGACTACCATAATGTCTGTGCCTTGCTTTTGTTTGAAAGTTTCGCTACTCACGCTAACCCGAACGTTGATAAAATCCGGATCATTATTCAAACTCAGCACAAAACCCTGGTCTGATGCTTTTGGCAACTCCAGCGTTTTTTCTGAACCATCCGGAAAGGTAATTTTTGCCGAATAACTTTTGCCACTTTCCGGAAAAAGTGAAAACGTGCCCATGCCTAAATGTTGTGTGCTAATTCTGGCTAATTCAACATTAGCATTATTAACCACGCTGCCTTTAATATTTACGCCCAAACCATCGGCACCAACAGCTTTAAACGCCACTTTACTGCGGATACCGTTTACCAAGTTTCCGCTTTCCGGGAAAAACTGCACATCCACATCGCTGGAAGTAGCCTTGATAGGTACTGTTTTTACCACTACTTTTTTAGGATCAGTGGTTAAACTTGTGATGATTTGTCCGGATTTTAAACTTCCCGGCTGCGGGTTGCTAAAATTCAGACTGAGGTTTCCGCTGGCATCCGTTGTGCCTTTACCTTTTAAAACAGTTTTAAAATCCAGCTGCACGCGGTAAGTTACCGGTTTATCAGCATAAGGCTTGTTGTCCAGATCAGCATAATGAATTACAGCGTTGATTCTTTGCAAACCGTTATCCGTAGTAAACTGGTAATTTACCGTGGTAAAAACAGTATTGGAGATTGAGTTGCCAACGCTGATGGTTTTATCAAAATAATAATCTTCGCCAAAATTGCGCATCCACTGCGTGTATGCGCGGATGCGGTAATTGCCTTCCTGCAAAGTATCCGTCAGCGCAAAATTTCCCCAGCTAATGCCGGCCGTAAGCGGCAAACGCAGTGATTGTTTGATCGAATCTTTATCGTTAATCAGCTCTACATATAAAATTTTGCTTAAACCCGAAGGCTGATGTTTGCTGCCAATGGTGGTGTAAGCTTTAAAATAAATCTGATCGCCTATGGCATAATAAGGCTTATCTAACTGAATATGAACTTTTTCTACCGGATAATTATCGGTAAATTTTTGCAGTTGCATCAGTATTTTTTTCAGCGGATCATCGTCCTGCCGAACAGCAAAACCAGCAAATATGATAGCAAACAGCAGCACAACAACTGTTATAAACTTCTTTGATTTCATAAAAGGTTTAAAAGAAAACAAGGTACTGATTTAAAACAGGTTTTGCTGCTAAATGTTGCTATAAAACTTAGTTTAAAAAGCTTAAAAAGTATTTTTCCACATCATGCTTTCTACCGGTTTAGTGGTTGGTTTACTGTATTTTGCGTTAGATTTAGTGTTGTACAGCGTTTCAATTTCACCTTCTACCACAAAATAAATCAGCTGACCAATCGGCATTCCCGGATAAATTTTAACCGGCTGCGTTACCGAAATTTCCAGCGTCCAGGTATTGCAAAAACCAACATCGCCTTTACCGGCCGTCGCGTGAATATCGATTCCTAAACGGCCGGTACTGCTTTTACCCTCTAAAAAAGGTACGTGCGCGTGCGTTTCGGTGTATTCCACCGTTACGCCTAAATATAAAGTGTTGGGTTGAAGCAGGAAACCCTCTTTGGGGATTTCAAAATGATCAATTTCGTTATGCAGTTTGGCATCCAGAACACGATTGCGGTAAGTGGCTAAATACTTGCCCAGATGTACATCGTAAGAATTTGTGCCGAGGCAGGTTGGATCGTAAGGCTCGATAATAATCGTTCCTTTTTCAATTTCCTGTAAAATAAGTTTGTCTGATAAGATCATAGGTGCGAAAATGCGGAACCGAAATTAAAGTATTTTAAAGGATATTGCTATCCTTTTTGCAACTTTACTTTATGGGGATTGCTTATCGGAAAAAGGTGGACGACGACACCGAATTTGCCCTTTGGAAAATTGAAGAAAATGCCGAAGAATTGTACAAACAACTACAGCTTGATGCCGAAGAAAAAGCTTTCATACAGAAACTAAGCAACAGCAAACGCTACCTGCACTGGCTGGGTACGCGTGTTTTGCTGCGTAAAATGCTAAATACGGAGGAATATATTGATTGTAAAGTGGATGAATACGGCAAACCTTATCTCACCAGCATTCCTTACCATATTTCTTTGAGCCATTCTTTTGATTATGCGGCGGTGATGATCAGCAAAAACAAAGCGGTTGGCATCGATATTGAAAAAATTGAACAGAAAGTAGCGCGCATTGCCTCAAAATTTATGCGTCCGGAAGAAATGGCTTTTATCAACCCAAATGATAAAATTAACCAGTTGTACGCCTGCTGGTGCGCCAAAGAAGCCGTTTACAAATGTTATGGCCGCAAAGAAATTTCGTTTTTGAACCATATTATTTTAACCGATTTTGTTTGTTGCGATGCAGGAACAGTTCATGCAGAAATTAAAACTGATCATGTTGATTTGAATTTTGCTGTAGAATATCTGCAGTTTGATAATTATATGATTGGTTATGCGAAGGAAGTGTGAAGTTGGAGCGGAGAACGAGAAAAATAGGAGCAGAATAGCCAGCTACAACCATAAACCATCAACAATAACCCATCAGCATGAGTAAAAATAAACAGGTTTTTTTTGAAGATTGGGGTTTGATTGATTACCAGCAAGCCTGGGAAAAGCAGGAAATCCTATTTGCTTCCACCGTAAAACTGAAAACCGAACAGCGTAACCGCGGCGAAGACAATGCTTCTTTTACCGGTATAAAAACAGCAACGCCCAATTATTTGATTTTTTGCGAACATCCGCATGTTTACACGCTGGGCAAAAGCGGCAAAAAAGAACATTTATTATTAACTGAAAATCAGCTGGCAGAAAAACACGCGCAGTTTTACCCAATAAATCGTGGCGGCGATATTA
Organism: Janthinobacterium lividum; assembly: GCA_050954865.1. GTDB lineage: Bacteria > Bacteroidota > Bacteroidia > Sphingobacteriales > Sphingobacteriaceae > Mucilaginibacter_A. The sequence goes on from JBPBQN010000163.1 coordinate 21,501, forward strand.
CGTATCACGGTCCGGGCCAGTTGGTAGTTTACCCGATTTTAGATTTGGATAATTTTTTCACTGATATTCATCTTTATCTGCGCACTTTAGAAGAAGCCGTGATTTTAACTTTAGCTGATTTCGGTATTAAAGGCGAACGTTTCCCTGGTTTTACCGGCGTTTGGCTGGAAGCTGATGATCCGCAGAAAGCCCGAAAAATTTGCGCGATGGGCGTGCGTTGCAGTCGCTGGGTTACGATGCACGGCCTGGCTTTTAACATCAACCCAAACCTTAATTATTTTAAAAACATTGTGCCCTGCGGAATTGAAGATAAAGCGGTAACTTCTATGGAAAAAGAATTGGGCAAAAAACTATCGATAAAAGAAGTATCGGCGGTTTTGAAGCAGTATTTGTATGAGTTGTTTGAAATGACGGATTAAAACAAAAAGATCCTGTTTTCGAAAGGTGAACTGATTAAATTATATTTTTAGAAAGAAGTAGGGTAAAAGAAGTGCCAGTATTTTCCGAAAACCTAAAAGCAATCTAAAATTTAATAGATTTTAAACTAATTATTCCTTTTTTTTTAAAAAGTTGAAAATTTATTGTAAAGGATTCTAAAAAGGTTACATAATTTAGTTTTTTAGTAAAAGTTTAAATTAAAAGCATATTTATTTTTGGTTTATTAAAATTTGTAACTACTTTGTTGCAAAATTTAACAAACTATCTATGAAAAAAAATCTACTTGGTTTTTTATTTTTCTTTTTTTTGATTTCTTCTGGTGGTTTTGCACAGAATAAAACAATTTCAGGAAGAGTAACAGACAAAAACGATGGATTAGCCTTACCCGGCGTAAGCGTAACCGTTAAAGGCGGCCGTACCGGCACAGTAACAGATGCAGATGGCAGGTACAAACTTGGCGTTCCTGCCGGAAGCCAAACGCTTGTTTTTACTTACATTGGCTATCGCACAACCGAAACCGTTATTGGAGCCAGCAATATAATTAATCTTGCTTTAAATGTTGCTGCAAATCAGCTGAGCGAAGTAGTCGTAACCGGTAGCGGTGTAGCTACAAGTAAAGCTAAATTGGGTATTGATGTTGCTTCTGTAGGTGCTAAAAACCTGCCGCAAACACCTACTGCATCTGTTGATCAGGCTTTGATAGGTAAGATACCCGGAGCGCAAATATCATCTGTAGATGGTACGCCGGGAGCACGAGCCAATATCGTGTTGAGAGGTATTAATACCATTCAGCGCGGAACCTCCCCAATGATTTTGGTTGATGGTGTTGAATCTGGTGCTACCGATATCAGCTTGCTGGATTTAAGCAACGTAGATCATATTGAAGTTGTACAAGGTGCAGCTTCATCAACCATTTATGGTGCGCAAGGTGCAAATGGTGTTATTCAAATTTTCACTAAAAAAGGTGTATTGGGCAAACCGCAGATTAATTTTTCCAGCAGTGTTGCAGCCAACAGTATCATCAATAGCGGTAATGTACATCAGGCAATGTACAACAGTTTCAAAACTGATGCCAACGGAAACTTTATTGATAACAACAATAATGTAATAGCCTTAGATCGTGATGGCACTTATCCTGGCGTAGTGTGGCAATATCCTGCCGGAAATGGAAATCCAACAGCTATGTCTAATCCTTTAAATATAGATAACAAACCATACGGTACTAATTTAAAGTATTATGATCATGTTAAACAGTTGTTTCAAACTGCTTATACCACTAATAATTCTGTTAATATTTCTGGTGCCAGCACATCGGTTGATTATAATGTTGGTGTTTCCAATAATCATCAGCAAAGTACTATCCGCACAAACGGTTATAATGATCGTACCAACTTGACTGCAAACGTAGGTATTGAATTATTTAAAGGATTTACAGTACGATCTGTTACCCAATTGATTTACAATCATAATACATTAAACAGAAACTTAGGGTTAGGTAATTCCGGCGGTATATTCAATGCTTTAAATTCATCTCCTTTTTATAATTTCAACCAGAGATTAGCTGATGGTACTTTACCATTCTCTTTAAACTCAGGTACGGTTAGTGTTAATGGTGATAACCCTTTTTATTATACAGAATATGGTTCTACAAATGATAATCGGGTTGACATTCTTCAAAACCTGCAGGCAGATTACAAAGTAAATAAGTTTGTAACGTTGAATGCTAAATACGGAATAAACTATAGTAACCGTGTTGTTGATTACATTTATCAAAACCAATCAGGTAATGTTGCCTCACAGGATTTGAATAGTTTTATAAGCAATTATAATGGCGCCAATACAGGTGAATTGAATAAAAACACTTATACAACAGCCTTTCAAAACTTCAATGCTTCGGCAACGATCCGTACGGATTTCGAAAAGGATTTCCATCTAAATGTGCCGATTACTACTGCTACCTTGCTGCAATATGATTATCGAAAAAATAAACATCAGGAGTTTGATGTTTATGGTTTAGGATTACCATCTTATCCGATCTATAATTTTCAGCAGACTTCTACTCAAGCCGTAAATTATGATTACACCGAGCCATTTGTAACATTTGGTTACGTAGTAAATCAAAAAATTGATGTTGGTGAATATGGTGGTGTAGCTGGTGGGTTCCGCAGTGATTATTCTTCTGCTTTCGGACAAGGTTCCAAACCGTTTACTTTCCCCAATGCCAATGCTTATATACGTCCTTCTTCATTTGATTTCTGGAAAAATAATTCTTTAGGAAACCGGATTCCAGAATTTAAATTGAGAGCTGCTTACGGCCAGGCCGGTATTCAGCCACAGCCGTTTGACAGATATCCAACGCTTGTGCCACAAAATTTAGGCACCGGGTTGGCATTTGCATTATTGAATGCAGGTAGAAACCCTGCGCTTAATGTTGAGGTTTCTAAAGAGTTTGAAGCTGGAACAGATTTCGAGGTAAAAGGATTCAAAAGCAATTGGTTATCAGATCTTAACTTTAGCGGTACTTATTGGAAACGGGATGGTTCTAATATTATTTACGATGTAAGTGTACCGCCATCTACTGGAGCAAATACTATCAGAAATAATGCTATTTCTATTGGATCTCATGGCATCCAGGCATCATTAAACCTTAATGTTTACAGAGGGAAAGCTTTTAACTGGAATTTTACCAGCAATTTCAGTAAACAAACATCCATGATTACCAAAATCAATGGTCCATCCATCATTTTGGCAAGTTCTGCAGGTAGCACCCAGCTTGTTTTAAATGAAGGAGCAAAAATCGGTCAAATTTATGGTTACAAAGCTTTAACCAGCTTAACAGAAACGAACCAGGAAGGTGTAAGATATATCGCTGATGCAGATTTAAGTAATTATCAAATTGTAAACGGTATGGTTGTTAACAAAACTACCAAAGGCGTACAGTTTACCAACGAGGCTTATTCTTTTGGTGATCCCAATCCTAAATTTAACATGTCTTTTATCAACAGCATGTCTTACAAAGGTTTGAGTTTTAACTTTCAGTTTGATTGGGTACACGGCAGCCATTTATATAATCAAACAAAAGAATGGATGTATCGTGATGGCATAAGCAGTGATTACGATAAACCAGTAACGATAAACGGTGTAACAGCTGCTTATACAGCTTATTATAGGAGTATTTATGCTGATTATTTTGGAGCACGTAATGGCCCGGCCCGTAATGGTACCAAAGATTACTTTTACGAAGATGCCTCTTTTGTACGTTTAAGAAACGTGTCTTTAGCTTACGATTTTGCTAACATCATCCATAATAAAATTTTTAGAAGAGTGCAATTGGTTTTAACCGGACGTAATATTTTAACATTTACCAAATACACAGGATTTGACCCGGAAGTTAGTACCGGTAACAGCTCAGGTAGCAATAACTCAGCATTTGATCGTGGTGTGGATAATAGTTCTTCGCCTAACTTAAAATCTTATCAAATCGGATTAAATCTTGGATTTTAATTAATACATAAAATAAGTAATGAAAAAATATAGCATCATTATAACGTGGATAATTACCGCAACTTTGCTAGGTACTACGTCATGCAAAAAACAACTGGACGTAAAAAACCCCAACTCGCCGACGCTTGATCAGGCATTAACAGAAAGCGGTATTATTTCTCTGGCCAGTGGTGGCGTGTATATCACAGGTTTTAATGGTAGTACTCCAACCGTAATTTATGGTTTAAACTCACTTGGTGATAGTTATTTTGCTGCAGGCATCCAATACCATGAATTAATGGGAGATAATATTGGGGCAGAAGCATCAAATAATAACATCAACGTGGTAAACTTACCCGATTATGCCATATTTGATGACGGTACAAAAGTTTCAAATACCTCCCCGCAAAAATCCGTATTGCGTATCAGTAATACGCGTGATAAACGGCCTGCAAATTCTTTTTATCTGGAATGGGCATACATGTATAGTTTAAACAATGCTTGTAACCAAGTGCTTTCATTGGTAGATAACATTAGTTTTTCTGGAGATGCAACTACAAAAAAGAATACGATAAAAGCATGGTGCTATTGGTGGAAAGGTTTTGCTTATGCCAAAATTGGCTCCTTGTATTATGCCGGAATAGTTAATAATGGTGTAAATACTGTTGTGCCGAATTATGTAAATGCAGCAGCTATTATTACAGAGTCAAACAAAAATTTGGATGCTGCGGCTACTTTGCTTTCTGGTATTACCAATACAACAGATTATACTACTGTAATGACTAATTTATTGCCAAGTTTTGTACAAGTAGGTCATGGTGCTGTACCAACACCAACCATGTTTATCCATAATATAAACACATTAAAGGCCAGAAATATAGTAGCTAATACCAAAGTTTCGGGTATGACAGCTGCTAACTGGAACGCTGTTTTAACCTTGGTAAATGCTGGTATCACCAGTACTGACAATGTATTTGTGGGCCGTACTGCTGTAAGTAATGGTTTCTTCTCGGCAACAGGTGGTTCTGTAGCGGCTTTAAGTACTGGTCCGCCAAAGGCATCAACTTTTAAAATCAGCGAGCGTTTAATTCAAAATTACAATCCTGCAGATAAACGCCTGGCTAACAACTTTGTACAAGTTACGCCTTATCTAAATCAAGTGGGTGGTTTTACATTTAGTACACGCTGGCAACTGATTGATGGTAGCAATCACATGCCAGGAGTTGTTGTATTAAGTGATAGAACACCAGGTAATTATGAACTGTATATCGGAGGTTCATACGAAGAAAATGAATTGATGAAAGCAGAAGCTTTAATTAATACAGGTTCTATACCGGCCGGGTTAGCAAGTATTGACAACGTGCGTACTGCTCAAGGCGCAGGTTTGCCTGCATTGGCTGGTATCAATACAGTAGCTGATGCTACAACACTTTTGCGTAGCGAGCGTAGGGTTGCTTTAGTATTTAGAGGATTGGCTTTTTATGATGCCCGTCGTTATGGCGTAACTTATGATATTTCTGCTGGAGGCGGTGTGACCAATGCAGTTGTGTTAAGTACCACAGGTGCTGTAAATACCAAAGTTACCATCAATTATGATTTCCTTGATTATTGGGACGTACCTGCAGATGAGTTTGTACTGAATCCGCCGGCAGCGGGCAGTGCAGCCATCAAAAATCCGAATTAAGGTATAATTACTAAATTTTATCAACGGTTGGTTTCTACAAAAGCCAGCCGTTTTTTGTTGATGCTGTTTTTATCGGTATAAATTTAGGCTGCAATTTTTTATCGACTTGATTTTTGCTAAATAATAAAACAGCTTCTCGATCAATGCTTCTTTTATCACCTAAAATTCAACAATCAGGTATCGAAATCGGGATTTGCACTGCCAAACCTCCATCTGCTGTTTCTTTATATTTCGAGTTCATATCCTGCGCGGTTTGCCACATGGTTTTTACCACGGCATCCAAACTTACGCGGGCATTATCAGGGTTGGATTGAAGGGCTAATTGCGATGCCGTAATGGCTTTGATCGCACCCATTGTGTTGCGTTCGATGCAGGGAACTTGTACCAGGCCGCCAATCGGGTCGCAAGTCATGCCCAGATGATGTTCCATGGCAATCTCCGCAGCCATTAAAACCTGCCGTTGCGAGCCGCCTAAAACTTCGGTTAAACTAGCTGCGGCCATGGCGGAAGAAACACCGATTTCTGCCTGACAACCGCCCATTGCTGCCGAAATGGTAGAACCTTTTTTAAAGATGCTGCCGATTTCTGAAGCCGTCAGCAAAAACCGGATAATCTGATCGATGCTGTTTTTATCGCAGAAAATTAGGGCATAATGCAAAACCGCCGGAATTACGCCTGCCGCGCCGTTGGTTGGTGCCGTAACCACGCGTCCGAACGACGCATTTTCTTCATTCACCGCCAAAGCAAAACAGCTTACCCAATCTAAAATATACTGGAAACTATTGCTTTTTTGTTTGATGGCTGCAATCCAGCTTTCGTAATCGTGATAGTCAGCATCACCCAAAAGCCTTTTATTGCTGCGTGCCGCGCGCCGCGCAACGTTTAAGCCGCCGGGCAAATAACCGGAAGTGTGGCAGCCGCGATACAAGCATGCTTTCATCACTTCAAAAATTTGTAAAATGCCGGTTTCAGTTGCTTCTTCTGATCGCCAGGCCAATTCGTTTTCCATCACCACATCAGATATTTTCAAGCCGGTTTTTAAACACCAGTGCAGCAAATCATTAGCGGTATCGATGGGAAAAGGCAAATCAACTTCTGTTTTTGCTGCGGATGTGCCGTTTTCCGTCAACACAAAACCGCCGCCGATAGAATAATACGTTTCCGACAAAGCCTTTCCATCCGCCAAAAAAGCCTGAAACGTAACTGCATTTGGATGGAACGGTAAACTGCTGTTCATCAAAAAAAGCAGATCATTTGCTATGCTAAAGCTGATGCTGTTTTTACCACCTAAAATTAGTTGCTGGTTGATGGCGATACTTTCAATTTTGAATTCAATCTGATCCACCGGAAACGTAACCGGATCATCTCCGCTTAAACCCAGCAGCACGGCAATATCGGTTCCATGTCCTTTTCCGGTTTTAGCCAGCGAACCGTAAAGCAAGATTTTGATCTGCAAAACCCGACTTAATAATTTAGCATTTTCCAGCAAAACCACAAACTGCTGCGCCGCCCGCCACGGACCTAAAGTATGCGAGCTGGACGGCCCGATACCAATTTTAAACATATCAAAAACAGAAATCTGCTCTTTTTGCATCACCAAAATTACTACTTTTAAAAACGTATTTCTTTATACTTGAGTTGATGGAAAAATGGTCGGAAAAGTTTTTATTACCTTGTCCGTTTAAAACTTTAACCGGTTTTGATTGCCCCGGCTGCGGTTTTCAACGATCTGTTTTGGCATTGTTTCGCGGAGATTTTTCCGGAAGTATTCACTTGTATCCAGCTACGGTTCCGATACTGTTTTTATCGGTGTTTTTTTTGCTGAAGATGCGGTTTGCACTGGATAAAAAAGGAAAACTCAGTCGTGTGTTGTTCGTGCTTACAGTTTTTATAGTGATGGTTTCTTATGGTTTTAAGCTGAAAGATTTGTTTGCAACTAACGAGATTTAGGTTCAAACTACAACTCCATTTTTGCCATCAAAAAATTATAATCCTTTACCACCGTTTCTAAAAAGCGCAAATCATCCAATGAAGAAACAACCGAAATATGCGTTTTAATTTGCGTAGCCATTTGATGAACCAGCACCGGATTTTGACTATGGATAACTTCATGAATCAATACCACATCACGATCTGATAACTGATTAACTTCCTGAAAAACAGGCACGTAATCTGATTGAATCGGTGCAAAAGCCAATACGCTTGCATCTGTGCGCGGTTTAGTAGTAACTAATGTGGTTCCCGCAGCCAAATCGCCCAGGCGCTGTTTGTTTTTGGTGATGATAACCGAAATCAATCCGGCCAATTGAAACGTAACCAGAAAATCCACAATGCGGAAAAGCCAGCGCATTAAATATTGTCCGAAACTTGGCCGCGCGCCATCTAAACTAATCACTTTAATTTTCATGATACGTTTGCCAACTGATTGTCCGTTAAAAAAAATTTCGCAAATCAGATCGTAAAAAATTAAACAAGTGGCCCAAGTAATATAGAGGCCAAGAACGATGTAACCAACTAAAGTTTGCTTCATTGCTTGATGACCTGTTGTAGCCGAAACAACAGCCAATGCAATTAAAATCAAAATAAAAATGCCAAAATCAATGATCCGGGCAACGATGCGCTCGCCCAAACCGGCCACTTCATAATCAATATCAATATTTTGGCTGGTGGTTATTTTAATGGTTTGCATGTTAACAAATATATTTTTTATTGATTGAAATAATTATCTTACAAAACAATTTAAACTAGTTCATCGAAAATTTATACGCTAAAAGAAGTATGCGGGAAGCTTTATTCATCAAACAAAATTCGGCTAAATGGCAGCAGTATGAAACGTTGCAAACGCCCGATCCGGATGAGCTGGCCAAACGTTTCATCAGCTTAACAGATGATCTGGCTTATGCCAAAACTTTTTATCCGCAATCCAAAACCACGGCTTATTTAAACGGTTTAACGGCGCGTTTGCATCAATCCATCTACAAAAACAAAAAAGAAAAATCTAACCGTTTTATTTCGTTTTGGAAATTTGAACTGCCTTTACTGTTCAAAAAGTATGAACTGCAACTGCTTTACGCGTTTTTGTTTACGGTTGCTTTTACGCTGATTGGTGCGTTATCGGCTAAATACGACAACAATTTTATCCGCCTGATTTTGGGTGATCAATACGTAAACATGACGAATGCCAACATTGCAAAAGGCGATCCGTTTGGCGTTTACAAGCAGCAAAACGAGTTCAGCATGTTTTTCATGATTGCTGCTAACAATATTTTTGTGTCGTTTCAATGCTTTATTGGCGGTGTCTTTTTTAGTTTAGGAACTGTTTACGCGCTGGTTCGGAACGGAATTATGCTTGGTTCGTTCGAATATTATTTTTTCGGCAGAGGTTTGGGCTTGCGTTCCATTCTGGTGATTTTTATTCATGGAACGTTAGAAATTTCCTCCATTATTATTGCCGGTGGCGCTGGTTTGGTTTTGGGCAGCAGCATTTTATTCCCGAAAACTTATACGCGGATAGAATCTTTTAAACGCGGCGCCAAAGACGGTACAAAACTGGTAATTGGCTTGGTTCCGATTTTTATTGTCGCCGCTTTTTTTGAAAGTTTTGTTACCCGACACACCGAAATGCCGATGTGGCTGAGCAGCACGATACTGTTTTTATCACTGCTTTTTATGGTTGCTTACGTAATTATATACCCAAATTATTTATATCGAAAAAACCTCAACCTAAACCAATATGCAACCCAAAATTGAATTAGCCAAAACCCGTGATTTCGGCGAAATTATTAACGACACATTTGTATTCATCAGCCAAAACTGGAAACCGCTTTTAAAATCTTATGTCATTATCTGCGGCTTTTTTATTGTGGCGCATTTGGTAGTTGGTTTATTGCAGCAGCAAAAATTAGTGAGCGCAATGCAAACCACAAACGCGTATTCCTTGGGCTACAGATATGGACAAAGATTTGCCGCTATGTTGAGCGTAACTTATCTTTTAAGCCTGATATTTGGCTTGCTTAACATTACGGCACTTGCGCTTGTTCCGCTGTCTTTTTTGGCTTTATACAAAGAAAAAGGCAACGTTGCACCAGAAACCGAAGAAGTTTGGAGCTATTTTAAGCATTACTTTTTCCGCGTTTTAGTGAGTTATCTGGTTGTTGGTATTTGTTTAGTCGCCGGATTTATTTTGTGTTTTATTCCCGGAATTTATTTGTGGCCTATTCTGTCGCTCATTTTACCGATTATCGTTTTTGAAAATGCCACTTTGGGTTATTCCTGGTCAAAAAGTTTCCAGTTGATGAAAGAAAACTGGTGGCAAACTTTTGGTGCCATTGCCGTTATCTGGATTATTGCCTACGCAGCCATGATGATTTTTCTAATTCCGGCCTCTTTATTTACCGTTGGAACTATGTTTTTGTCGCGGTCGCATCCAAGTGCTGGCGCACTAATGCTCACAACCATTGTTTCTGCGCTTTGCCAGGTTTTTTTGGTGTTGCCAACCATCACTGCCGCTTTATGTTATTTTAATTTGAATGAACAAAAAGAAGGAACCGGTTTGATGAACCGCATTAACAACTTCGGTAGCAATGATTTAGATGCCGGTTTGCCAAAAGAAGAATACTAACTGATGTATAAATTGCTGCTGTTGTTCCTGTTTGTCAATGCTTCTTTTATCACCCAAAAAATGGTGGTAAAAAAAGCCTTTTCGGTTTTGCAAACAGATAGCAGCGCCATTAAAATCCGCAAATTCAACGCGTTGGCTTTGAAGGATTACAGCCGACAGCGTGAGTTTAAATACACGGATAACGCAAGCGAAGTTGTATCACTTTGGGACCAGTTTTGGCGTTGGTTTTGGTATCAGGCTGATCATTTGATGACGGGCAAAGTAACCGGAAATCTGATCGGTTTTTTATTTATTCTGCTGGGTTCCGGAGCGTTGGTTTTCCTGATCCTGAAACTTTTGGGAATGGATGTAATCCAAATTTTTACCGGTAAAAGCAGCACGCTAGAAATTCCGTATTACGAAAACTTGGAAAACATCCACGAAATCGGTTTTGAAGAAGAGATTGAAAAAGCCATTTCTAACCGTAATTTTCGTTTGGCCGTCCGATTGTTGTACCTCAATCTGCTTAAAAAATTAAGTGATGCCGGCGCGATTAAATGGCAGCAGGATAAAACCAATCTGGCTTATCTGCAGGAAATCAAAAACCCAGAGCAGCAGCAGAAATTTGGTTTGCTAACGCGGCAGTTTGAATACGTTTGGTACGGAGATTTTAAAATCGATCAGGAAAATTTCCAGCAGATCAAAACCTCGTTTCAGCAATTTAATCCGCGGCTGCAATGAAGGATCTTAAAATCTACCTGATAATCGGGTTTTCGTTGCTTATTGTTTATTGTGTGATGCAATACAATCGCCCAAAACCAGTGGATTGGAACACTAGTTACCTCGACAGCGATAAAATTCCGTACGGCACTTTTATTTTGTACCATCAGCTTAATGATCTTTTTCCGGGCGCAACCGTTCGCGCCAGTCAGCAACCTATTTATAATACGCTCACCAATGCTGTGGGCGAAAATATTTTCCGTGCCGGCAGTTACCTGATCGTTGCGCCAAAAGTAACTATAGATCAGTACGATTATCAGCAGCTGGTTAATTATATGAAAAAAGGCAATGCTGTTTTTATCGCCTCTTTTTACCTGAACCGGTTTTTGCGCGATACTTTAAAGCTAAAAATCAACAGCGAACCTAATTTTTTGATCGATAAAAAAGCAAAAATTCAGTTTATAAATCCGGCTTTAAATTCTAGGAAAACGTATGCTTTTGACCGGCAGATCGGCAACCAATACTTCAGCAAACTGGATACTTCGCGCGCGGTTGTGCTCGGCAAAAATCAACTGAATCACGCTAATTTTGTGCGTTATGCATTTGGCAAAGGCTTTTTGTATTTGCTGCCAACGCCGGATTATTTTATCAATTACAATCTGCTTCAGGCAGCTGGAAATGATTACGCTGCCAAAGCACTTTCCTATCTCAATCCAAAAGGAGAAATTGTTTGGGATGAGTATGAAACCGCTGTCACGGCAGGAACTGATA
>JBPBQN010000164.1:0-32569 GCA_050954865.1 Janthinobacterium lividum
ATTTTTAAATTGTTGAAGTTCATTGGTACTTTGCGGGCTGCTGTTAATCTGCTTAAAATCTACATTGTTTGTCCGGATAAGGTTTAACTGGCCTAAAACCGGTGTTTGCGTAGCGTTGGCTAGCTCCGAAGGAATACGTATGCTATGATCTAGAAAAAACAGTACAAACAAAACCACCAAGCAAAAAGTAAGGCTAAAAACAGCACTCAGCAAAATCAAAATCAGCTTTTTAGAGGGCAGCATTTCGCCCGGCATGGCAGGCTCTACTTGTTTTATCGTACTTTTTATATCAGATGCTATGCTTGATTGATTGTATTTATTCTGCACATCCATATATTCTTTAGAGGCCACTTCAATATCTCTTTCGTAAGATTGGATAGCGGCATCAAACGGAACAATGTGCTCCAGTTGGCCATTTAATTTGCTGATCTGATTATCTAAATTGCGCAAACCAGAACGGGCCATATCGCGGTTAATTTCCATTTTAACCTTTTCCTGCACCAAGCTTTCTTTTCCAGCCAAAGGGTTAACTACATACTTATCAGATTGTTGATCAATCTGATTTTCTAAAACCGTTTGAAGCGAATCGCAGGTTTTTTTATAGCGCGCATCAAAATTATTCTGGATGTATTTGTTGTTAGCATCTGCCAAACGGTCTCTGGTCTGCGCAATCTGGCCATTTATTTTGGTTGTGCTGGCTTCCAGATAACGTCTGTCTGCCGGATTAAAACGGCTACTGATGTTGGCAATGGCACTATTGTATGATAAAACATCTTTTTCAGCCTGTACTTTACGATCGTGGTAATCGTTCAGCTGAGCATACAATGCAGTTGACTGATCTTTCAAATCCAGGATGCTGTTTTTAACCTTATAATTTCGTAAAGAAGCAACTTTAGCGTTCATCGTATCCAGCTTCTGACTCACCAGTTTCTGTAAAAAAACATTAGAAGTGAGTTTGTTACTTTGCTGATCTTCGGTATTATAACTGATAAATTCTTTACAAAGTGAATTAACCACAAATGCTGACAGCTGCGGTTGTTCCGAAGTAAAATCCACATGAATAAAATCGCTGTTGTCCGTGCGATAAATCGTTAATTTTTTTATCAGGTTTTCATCATCATAATGCTGTGCTTCGATTACACTTTTTAAACCAGCTTCATCTGCATTGGTTAAATCAAGCGGTTCGCGATGTTCGTATTTATCACGGTAAACTTTTAATGCATGATTTAATGCTGCCGTATTCAGTTGTTTAAACAGTTTACTTTTGGGCCTGAAAGGATGCGCATTGGTTAAATCATGGATCATCAGGCTGTAAGAAACCTGATTCATCACTTTGTTAAGCCTGATCGTGCCCAGCAGATTAGCAAACTGCTGATTTACCCTGCTATCCTGAATTACGGCACTTGCATCACCCAAAACCTGCTTAGATGGATCAATGATGCCGGTAGAAATATCTGTTTGCGATAAATACTGATCGGGCATGTTTTTAGTTAGAAAAAAGCTAACCAACAGCGCAATCAGCGGCACAGCAATCAGGATAAACCTGTACCGATAAAGTAACTGCAAAAATCTATTCAGTTCCATTATTTTATCTCTTCTAATTTTGCCCCAACAAGTGCTTCCAGTTCGCTTTTAGCAATAAAAAAATTGGCTTCGGCCTGTAATTTCAGTTCTGTGCGGTTAGAAGCATTGAGCAATGATGCATTGTAGGTTTCAAACGAAACCTCTCCTTTTTGAAACTTGTATTTGGTTTGTTTCAGATACACCTGCAAATCCTGATAAACCTGTGTGTACATTTTAACCAGGTTTTGCTGTAGCAGATAAGTAAAATATTTTCGTTTTACATCTGTAGTTAAGGTAATCAGATATTCACTTTGCTCCTCGCCTGCTATTTTTACCTCTGCTTTTGCAATTTTGATATTGGCTGGTTTCAGTAAAAGCGAACCCATGTTTAAAGACACACCCAACTGTATTCCGTTAAATAAAAAACGGTTGTTGTTGGTATAATTAGTGGTTGGAATGGTATAATTTAAAGTATTGTTAGGCTGATAAATGTAGGAGAACGTTAAAAAATCAAACCACGAAAGCTTGGCTTTACCAATTCCGATTTTGGCCAGATCCATCCGTTCCTGCAACGCTTTAACTCTTGGATAATTGGTTTTTGCTGAATTAATCAGCTTTTCTAGATAGGGATAATCAATATCCGGAATAACGGATTCCTGTGCACATGCAGCAACTGTCACCAAAAAAAGCATGATAAAAACAGTATATCGTTTGTACATGGCTAAACTTTTTCTTTTTGAAACAAAGCCGGAAACGTGCCTAAAATAATTTTGATGTCAAACCAAAATGAGTATTTGCGTGCATAAAAATTATCCAGTTTTTTTCGTTCCCGTTCAGACATATCTTCACGGCCGCGCCTGCTGATCTGCCATAAACCGGTTAAACCCGCGGGGCCCAAAAAACGCGTTGCCCATTCGTTAGATGTGAGTTGTTCTGCTTCGTAAAGTGGTAGCGGACGGTTGCCCACAACAGACATATCGCCTTTTAAAATGTTAAACAGTTGCGGCAATTCATCAATACTGGTTTTGCGAATGATGGCGCCAATCCGGGTTACGCGCGGATCGTTTTTAAGCTTTACAAATATGGAATTGCTGGCCTGATCATCCGCAGCAGTATATTGGTTAAGGTTGGAAAGATCAATTAGTTGTTTATCCGCATCGCTCCGCATGGAACGAAACTTGTAAAAATCAAAAATTTTATAGCCAGTGCCAACGCGTTTGCTTTTGTAAACAATACTTCCTCTGGATTCTACCGCAATCAGCGCAGCTACAATCAAAAAAAGCGGCATCAGCATCAGCAAACAGCTTAGCGAAAAAGCAATATCAAAGATGCGCTTGTGCACGGGCATTTGATAGGTAGAAGTTACCTTGTCAGACAGGTTTGATAAATTTGGTTTGATCAATTTAAACCGCACCAAAAAATCCAAACGCTCGCTCAGTTCATCATATAAAAATGGGTAAGTATAGTAATCATGGATTTTAAGCTTCCGCGCTTTTTCTTTCCAAATCTGATTTGGCCTGTCTGCCAGCATCACAATAATCAATCCTTTCAGCAAAGGGTTTTTGCGTATGCTTTCAATCAGTTTAAAACAGTTTTCCTGCTCATCAGCCTCCATCAAAATCACTTCCGGCAATGAGTTTAAAGATTGATCTGCCAGATATTCCTTAAATTGTGTTGGTGTTTCGCTGGAAAATATCTGGAATTTATTGCCCAGGTTTTGATAAATATGATCCGATAACGCACTACCTGAATAGGCAACCCGAAGCTTGTTGGTACTGTAAGCGTTCCGATTATTATAAGTCATACTCCTTAATCGTGTTGAATACTTGCTGTATGATTGCTTTTAATCCGGCCGGATTAAAAGGTTTGGTGAGATATCCTTCTACTGCGAACGACATTCTTTTTACCTTTTCTTCCAGATCATACGCGCCCGATAAAACAATCACCGGCGTATCACGGTAAAAACCACTGATTTTTAAGTTTCTGATGAAGGAAGTTCCGTCAAAATAAGGCATCTCCAGATCAGAAATAATCAGTTCGGGATAGTTTCCTTCTTCCAGCCAGGCAAAAGCTTCAATGCCGCTTGATTTCATCACCACCTCGTATTCTTTTGATAAAATGAAGTTGAGCAGTTTTAAAATGCTCAGGTCATCATCTACAACCAAAATCTGTTTTTTTGTATGCTGCATAGCGCTTAATTAACTAACGGCCAATTTTTTTAAGCTGATGATTAAATATAAATTATTAACTATCAATTACTTAAAGTATTTAATTTGATAACATTTAGCCAATGCTATCGTATAGGTAAGCCGGATTTGGTTTTAAGCGATGCTGTTTTTACCACACCTTTTTAAGCGGTTTTTAAGTCAGAAATAGCTTGTTTACCTGCTTCCGTTTCCTTCGTTGCTTGTACGTGTGTTGCGGCAGAGGGTTATCAAAAACAATTAAATATTAATTAAAACCTTACGCAAATGGGCTTGAAAGATGTGCTGAAAAATAATCCTTCCTTAAAAAAATTTATCCACTGGACGTTGATTCCCATCGGACAAGCCAGGCCGCGCACTTGGGTAAAATGGTTTGTAAATCCGTTTTTTCACCCAAAAAAATCCGGAAGTATCGTACGAAGCCGCACGCGCATGGATGTGTTTCCGTTTAACCGTTTTGAAATGGGAAAAAACGCCGTTATCGAAGATTTTTGTACGATCAACAACGGCGTTGGCGATGTGCTGATTGGTGATGGCGCAACCATCGGCATGAGTAATGTGCTGATCGGTCCGCTGCAAATTGGCAACAACGTCATCATCGCCCAAAACGTAGTCATCAGCGGTTTAAACCACAATTACGAAGATGTAAACCGGTCAATACAAGCGCAAGGTGTGCGCACGGCCGCGATTTTTATTGCAGATGATTGCTGGATTGGTGCCAACGTTGTAATTACCGCCGGCACCACCATTGGCAAACATTGCGTTGTTGCGGCCGGCGCGGTGGTTACCAACAGCATTCCGGATTTTTGCATTGCGGCCGGTAATCCTGCACGAATTATTAAAAAATATGATGAAGTGCAGAAAGCTTGGATAAAAGTAAGCTAAACCGAAAACCGGATGCTGTTTTTACCGACTAAAAAACGAGTACGCAGAATTTAAACAGAATGATACTTTTGCTGTTTATGATTTTTACCCGATAAAAGAAGCATACGCGATGGAAATATTTGAAACAAATTTAGCTGGCACAGATGGTTTAATTGATGGTTTGGTTAGCACCGCCTCACATCCGGATTTTGGCCGGCAATACACTTTTTCTTCCATTGATGGTTCTTTGGTGATGGATATTTTTAAAGACGAAACCGGTCACTGGAAAAGAATCGGCGGCACCGATCCGTACTTATCCGGTTGGGTTGAGGAGTTGGGCGATCAGATTGATCAGCGCATTTCTCCAGCTTTTTAAATTATTTTAGCGGAGCCAGCAAATATTCCAGTCCGTTCATTTTTATTTCGAGCATGGTTTCAAGCAGCATTCCTAAATTTCCTTTCGGGAAACCCTGCTGCTTAAGCCACTCTAAATAATACATAGGAAGATTGCAAATTTTTGTTCCTTTATATTTTCCGAAAGGCATTTCAACTTTTACCAGATCGGTTAATATTTTAGGGCTCATGCTGATTTTAAAATCAATTGCAGGTTTGTTGTCATGCTGAGTTTATTTCGGCTTCCTTTATGTAAAATCAGTTAAGATTTATAAAAGATGCCGAAACAAACTCAGCAAACAAAGCTAAAAACTCTGCCGGATATTGTTTGATAACGTATGCGCCGACCAGTAACCGCTTGCCAGCAATCGGCGGATGGTAAACAAAGGATCTGTTTGATCACGTCTTTCTGAAAGCTGAAAAGCGGCCACAAAACCTCGTTTTTTAAGTTCAGGAATAGCTTGCTCGTTCCACAAACCAAACGGATAAGCAAAATATTTAATTGGCTTTCCGGTGATTTCTTCCAGCTTTTTAGTTGGTTTATCAATTTGCGTAACCCAATCCTGGCCCTGATATTTTTTCACGTTATGATGATCCCAAGTGTGGCTGGCAATCACATTTCCGTCATCAGATAGTTCTTTTACATTGTCTTTGGTCATGTAATGCGGTCTTCCCAAAGAAACCGTCATGATAAAAAACACACCTTTAAAGCCGTATTTTTTCATCTGCGGAGCCGCCAGCGTGTACTGATCCAAATCCGTATCATCAAAAGTAAGCATGATGGGTTTAGTTGGCAGCGGCGTGTTTTCGTTCAGATACTGATACAATTCATCCGGCAAAATGGTATGATAACCGCTGTCGGCCAGCATTTTCATCTGCTCGCGGAAATCATTTTCCTGCACAATATAATCTTTTGCCGTTTTAGAATCAGTTGGTTTCCAGTTTCTTATCTGGTGATAACACAAAACCGGAATTTGCTTTCTGCTTAAAATTTCTGCTGACGAAGCTATTTTTACATCTTTCAGCGCTACCTCTTTTGGTGCTGAAGTTTTTGCTGGCGAGGTTTTCCCTGGGGTTGTCATGGCTACAGTTCCGGATTGAAACTGACAGGAATTCAACGTAAAACCCAACGCTAAGGCAGACAAAACCAACGATGACATCCGTTTTGGATGCCAAACAGAATAAAATTTGTTCATGGTAAGTTATACGCTGATCCGTAAAAAATGGATCAGTTGATCGGCTTTAATTCAAAAAATAATTTATTAACTACTTTTAATTGGTGATATGCTGCACGTAAGAAATTTTTCCGGCAGCATCAAAATCATAAATACGCGGCACTCCGGTTAGCAAATCTATATGTGAAATTGCCTCCGGACTGATCTTTTCCAGATGCATCATCAGCGCACGCAAACTATTGCCATGCGCCACAATCAGCACATTTTTTCCATCTTGCAGCAAAGGTTCAATATGTGCGTAATAATAAGGCAAAACACGTTCCTGCGTTTGCTTCAAACTTTCGCCTCCGGGCGGTGCAACATCAAAACTTCTGCGCCATAAATGCACTTTTTCGGCACTGTATTTTTCGGCGGTTTCGGCTTTGTTTAAACCTTGCAAATCGCCGTAATTGCGTTCATTTAAAGCAGCATCTTTAAAAATTGGCAGCTGTTTTTGGTTGATGGTATCTAAAATAATATCAAGCGTTTCAATGGCGCGTTTTAAAACCGAAGTAAAACAGTCATCAAAATGCATCCCAATAAGTTTGCGGCCGCACATTGCCGCTTCTTCCCTGCCCTGGTTGGTTAATGCTACATCTGCAAAACCGGTAAAACGGTTTTCTAAATTGTATTCGGATTGCCCGTGCCGCACAATTGTCAACTGACTTTTCATCCTGTTATTTTGATGCAAGTTTAAACTAAAAACTCATTCCAAAATTTTTATTTTTTTATTTTATAAAGACGAGAAATTCGGCATGCTTCTTTTATCGAGTATAATTTAGGCTGAAGTTTTTTATACAAATCAGCTAAAATCAGAATCCAATTTTAGGTTGATAAAAACAGTATATCACCCAAGTAAAATTAATCTCCAAAATTAAAACAGAAAATAATTTAACCGTCGCAAAACTTAATTTATTTTTTGTGTAACCCTGCTGATCAGCAATCGTACAAGTTGATGATATTTAATTGCTGATTACTTTAAATGCCATAACTTACTTATTATGAAAGGTTTACTGCTTTCGATGGTTTTTTTTGCCGCAAATTACAATCCTGCAACTAATTTTGCCAATACCAACTGGATTGGCAAGGTTTCTAACAAATGTGTAGAATCCATCAACTTGCGCGGAAGCAATTATGCCGTGCGTTACGACCAGAAATCAGCAAAAACTTTTCGTGGTTGCTACAATGTTTCTAAAGATACGCTGATTATTAAAGAACGTGATGATTCCGGAAGCGCTGTAACGTATCACAAAATTAAATTTATGTTGAAAAACAACGAGTTGCATTATTACAGCAATGAAGAACTGGTTAATCATCAATGGATTAAATCAAAAACCAAGACTGATAAAAATTGTGTTTTCAGCAGAGTTTAAGTTGAAATCCTGCTAAATGTTATTGCCATAAAGGTATCCTTCCGGAAAATAATGAACATAGTTTTCCAAACAGCGCATCCGGATTTCCACTGGTAAATCAGACTGATTTAAAAAGCCAAAAACCGGCGTGCCTTTTTCTACCGCAAACCAATAATGGTTTTTTAACCTGTCAAAAGTATCGTTAAGCATCCGTGGTTCCCTCAAAATAAAAAAGGTGAGGTATTCAAATTCGATCTCTGCCAACGTATCTAAAAAATCTATTGCAAGAAGCTTAACTTTATCCATCATTTGCGTTTTTTCAGTTCATACGAAAGCAACGCATTTGAAGTTATAGACAATTTTTACCTGCTAAAAGAAGTATGTGATTTTTAGGTTGAAGAAGTTTATCACGCCAGATGAATCTTAATCAAACAAGCGTTGCAAAAATGGTGTTTATCAAAAAACGAATGTTAAACATCATGGAAAAAACAACTCATCCGGTTTGGTTTATCACCGGTTGCTCTACCGGTTTTGGTAGAGAATTGGCCAAGCTGATTTTAGAAAAAGGCTGGAACGCCGTAATTACTGCTAGAAATACCGATCAGGTAAAAGATATTGCTGAAGGATTTGAGCAAAATACATTGGTTTTATCGTTAGATGTAACTGATAAACAACAAGTTGCAGCAGCGGTTGCTAAAGCACAGGAAACTTTTGGCAAAATTGATGTTTTGGTAAACAATGCCGGTTACGGTTATTTTACCAGCATTGAAGAAGGCGAAGAAGATAAAATCCGCGCACAGTTTGAAACCAATTTCTTTGGATTGGTCAACGTGATTCAGGCAGTTTTACCAAAAATGCGTGAGCAAAAATCCGGACATATCGTTAATTTTTCTTCTATTGGCGGTTTGCGGTCTTTCACTTCTACCGGTTTTTATCACGCCACAAAATTTGCGGTTGAAGGCTTATCAGAATCATTATCTTTAGAAGTTGCACCGCTGGGCATCAAGGTTTTATTGGTGGAACCAGGACCTTTCCGCACGGATTGGGCCGGAAGATCGACTTCCAGAACACCTGTAAAAATTGATGATTACCAGGAAACGGTTGGCAAACGCATGGAAGTGAGCCAGAAAGGCAGCGGCAAGCAGCAAGGCGATCCGGTGCGTGGTTGCGAAGCGATTATTAAAGTGGTAGAATCAGAAAATCATCACCTGCGTTTGCTTTTGGGCGAACCGGCCTACAAAATGGCGATAGAAAAACTGGATATGATGAAGGCTGATTTTGAAGCCAATAAAGAACTTACTTTAAGTTCAGATTTCCCGGAATCAGAAAGATAAATACTAAAATTTATCCGATAAAAAAAGCATGAACTTTTACAGGTTCATGCTTTTTTTATGTGGATCGAATTAAAAATTACAAACTTGCTGCATCAACCAAATCAACATGCGTAAATTTATGCAGATTGATAGCCGGAAAAACACGCCGAACGCGGATGGTTCCAGCATTGAAAAAATCTGCTGTTTCGCGCCATTCGGTTGTTCGAACACCGTCGTTGCTTTCCGGATCGCTCATCACCAAAACCGTTTTGGCACGATGTACCAACTCTCCTGCCACTTCCGCAATAATTGCATCTGTTTTGCTGATCTGGTCAACTTTTTTCAGCCAGTCGTTGGTCCGCAACAAAAAATCATGCGAATATAAACCAAGCAGACAACGCGCCATTGGCGTAGCCGGCAAATGATCCCATTTCAGGTGATTGTTAAAACTTTCTACTCGTCTTTTAAATCCAGGATAAATTTCGTTTGTATCGTGTATTAGCATCGCGTAATCAAAGTTCCAGCGTAACGGCGCTTCGTATAAAGCCGTCAGTTCCCAGGCGTTGTGCGAGCTGAAAGCATAATCCACACCGTTAATGGTTTTGTCGGCGTTTTCCTCGCAACCGTTAATCACTATTTTTATTTGCGAAGGTTTAATGCCTTCAGCCAGTAATTCCTGCAACAACTTCGGAATGGTTTTCTGATAAAAGCGCAAACAAGTGGCAACTACATAAACAACTGCGGCCTCTCCATTATTTTTAGTGTTGGGAACCAGACATAATTTTTGCGGCATTTCCGGTTCTCCACAGTAATAACCAATTGGCATACCGGCAAAAGTTTGCTGCCAGGTAGAGCTTGGGATGAAACGGTTGCCCGCGCCCACAAAAGCAAAACCTTCATCCGCAGCAGCGGTTCCGTATTCGTACGGCTGCCAGAAACCTTCATTTGGGTGACTGTATCCGGTAACGCGACCGTCGGCCTGCATTGTCATCGATCCAAGCGGAATGACGCTGAAACCTGCACGGGTATCACAGTAGCGGCAAAACAAATGCTGTGTACCAATCAGTTCGCTCATATCCACGCCTTGCAACATCTCCGGTTTGTTTTGTGTTGATTTTTGTTTAGTTACCGGTTGTAATTCTGTAATCATTTTAAATTTAAAGGTATTTGTATGCTGTTTTTATTAAAAGCTGAAATTACTGTTCCTGTTTTAGATAATCTGCCTGCAACTACAAAAAAAATTAATTGCTGAATAATTAAGCATCAATCCACTTCAACCTAAAAACATAATGCTTCTTTTATCAGCCCAAATTTAGGCTGATAAAAGAAGCATCTTCAAGCCAAAAGCTCGGTCACCAAATTTTGATTGACTGATTTTATGCCGATAAAAACAGCATCAATCTAAATCCACAGCAGTTTGCAAAATCGCCACCAAACCACGGATGCACGCCAATCGGTTGGTATCACTGCCCGCAGGATAAGAAACGGTGGTTTGTTGTTTGATCGATTTAATTTCCGACAAATCAATGGCTTGCTGCACCTGTTTTTCCAACGCTTTCATCAAAATAATCACGGTTTCGGGCTGATAAATTTTTAGTTTTTCGCTCAGGCTGATGATGCCGTTTTGGCGGTTGGCTTTTCGCTTTACTAAATCGTGACGGTCGGTGTGTTCCAATCCAATATGATCCAGAAAACAACCTGTAGATTTAAAAAAAGCAAGAAACTCATCTCTGGAAGCAAAATCGCCATAAAGTTCTTTAAAAGCCACAATTACCGTGCGGTAAAGGTTATTGTTGCCGAGGTAAAAGTTTTTATCGGGCCGGCCCGGCGCTTCACCGATCAGTAATATTTTTACTTTTTCGGGTTTGTATTGTTGGGCTAATTCGGTGGCAGGTTCCATCAGTTCAGTTTAAAATTTTGGGCAGAAAAATAAGCAGCTTTATCATGTATGCGCAAATTTATGCTGATAAAAGAAGCATCCGCTTAAAAAAATAAAGCCTGATTGTGCAGGCTTTATGTTGAAATTTTAAATGGCTTCGGATTGAAAACCGATGTTTTTTAAGGCCAGACTCACTTGTTGCGACGTAAGGTTTTCGACTGCGTTTACGGTTAAAATTTTGTCTTTTCCGGCCGTATCAACTTCCCAGTTTTTTACGCCTTGCAAGCCGTTTAGTATTGGCGTAACTTTTGCCACGCAGCCACCACAATTAATATTCGTTTTAAATTTCAGCGTTTCCATATCGATTAATTTACAGTAGCAAAATTACCAATCCCGGCGGTTTTGGTTTTATATGATTTTAGAAATTGTTTATATAATCTTGATCAGAACTAACAGCACACTAAAATTTTGCTCGATTTTTTATGCGATAAAAGAAGCATTCTGCAAATTTAGTGCACAAGCTTTTCGAAAATAAAAACAGGGTAAACAATGTGCTGTTTATAAAAGCGTAAAACAGACCATTAATTATGACAACTGCATCAGAACAAATAAAACCGCGCACCTGGGTTCAGGAAAATTTGCCCGAAATTGGCTTAGGTGGCGTGGCCATTGGAAATGAATTTGAGTATACCTCAGACGAAGAAGCACAGCAAACCCTGGAAGCAGCCTGGCAGGCCGGCGTGAGATATTACGACGTTTCGCCGTGGTACGGATTAGGATTGGCCGAAAGAAGATACGGCCATTTTTTACATAACCAGAAACGGGAAGATTATATTATTTCTTCTAAAGTTGGCAAGCTGCTTAAAGCAGGCAAAAACACTAAAGGAGCTGAATATTTTCCGTATGCTTATTCGCCAAATGATGTTGAATTTGATTATTCCGCAGCAGCTGTAAGGCGATCTGTTGAAGATAGTTTGCAGCGTTTAGGTATTGATAGTCTGGATATTGTGTTTGTACATGATCTTGCACCAGACAATAAACTGTTAAAAGGGAAATGGCTCGAGCATTTTGCCATCGCAGAAAAAGGCGCTTTCCCGGAGTTGAGCCGCATGCGTAATGAAGGCTTGATTAAAGCGTGGGGACTTGGCGTAAACGTGCCCGAACCTATTTTAAAAACCCTGGAAGTGGCAGATCCAAACGTGTTTTTGCTGGCTTCTCAATACTCTTTGATTGATCATGAATATGCGTTGAACCATGTTTTTCCGGAAATAAAAAAACGAAATCTTTCTTTGGTAATGGGCTCCAATCTGAATGCTGGTTTCCTGTCGGGAAGTGATCGGTTTAACTATGATCCGCAGCAACCTATTCCGCCTGAATACATCGCTAAAAAAGATTTGTTAAAGAAAATTGCCGAAGCGCATAGCGTAGATTTGCGTACGGCAGCTTTACAATTCGCCATTTATCCGGAAGTGGCAGCGGCCATAATTCCGGGTGCACGAACACCGAAGCAGGTTACCGAAAATGTAGCTTCGATGAAAGTAAACATTCCGGATGCGTTTTGGCAGGAATTAAAACGGCAAAAAATTATTGCAGAAAATGCACCTGTAAAACCCTGATACTGTTTTTATCGCATCAAAAATGCCGTTGAATTTTCTTATTCAGCGGCATTTTTTGTGCATTAAATTTCCAGCTGACATCGGCTTTCGCTTTTCTCTAAAACTGAATTTAAGATCTATTCGGTGTTGTAGAATAGAAATTCCTGGTTTCTGTATTAAACACTTTCACTAACGAAGTTGCCGCCATCAGCAATGGTACGAATTGCATTAAACAGGACGAGCAAGCCCAGTTGGTGTTCAGTTGGCTCGTGCAGCTTTTTCCAGTGTGTTGAAAACATACCAATAATTTTGCCCGAGCGTGAAACCAGCGGCGTACTTTGCATGGCCTTGATACCACAAATTTGGTAAAACCAAAGATCTTCCGTTCCCGCAACGCGCGGGTCATGATCTGCATCTCTTATCATCGTTCTGACTTCGCCATGAAGGGCACGCCCATAACTACTGAGGCCATCTGCAGGCACGTATTTCCAGAATGCAGCAGCATCCGGGTGAAAGCCGCGCCAAGTCACCAGCTTCAGCCGACCTTTTTCTGACTGAAACAGTTGGATGCTACCCATATCTGCCTGCGTCAGTGCCATGGCGGTGTCCACGATCTGTTCATAAAACGCCGACGTATCTTCCTCTTTGATGAGGCGTGTGCTGAGTTCCTGGAGCAGGCGCATGCCGGCCAGTTCTTCAGCCAGCAATTTTTCACTTTTGTGCAGTGCTTGTTCGGCCCGGGCACGTTCTATAGCGGCCCAAACACGTTCCGCTGTTTCGGCAACAAGTTCCGTTTCCCACTTGCTCCAGTTCCGTCTGCCGCGCATGGCGATACAGAATGATCCGCCCAAAATCCCATCCTTGACAACCGGTATGGCAATCCATGCCATGTGAGATGCCACAGTAGCAGCGCGGTCGGCATCAGGAATTAGCGTTGATGTGAAAACATCGTTTACTACAAGCGGCTCACCGCGCTGATAAAGTGGAACAACGAAGCCGAGGTCTGATACGCGGTATTCAGCCACAAATGGAGCTGCACCATTACGTACATGATCGTACCGAACGGCTCCGTAATCATTTGCGACGTTTATTTCTGCGTAATAGGTATGATCAGCACCAAGCCGGTCGCCGAGTAGGCCGCAAGCTTTCCGTTCAATCTCAGCTGGATTTCCTAAGGGACGGAGCACATCAGTCAGCTGCAGCAGAAACGCCTGTCGCTCTTCGCTCTCCCGTAGTGATGCTTCTGCGCGGGTACGTTCAAAACCTTCAGTATGGCGTGAAAGAATAATAGCAGCAGCCTGCGTTACAGCATCTGCGACATTAAATTCATGCAGTGTAGCATCATGTATGCTGGTAAAGTACATGGCAAAACTACCTACGGTTTTACCTTGACGTGTTGAAATCGGATAGGAACTGCAGGAGCGAAAATTGTGCGTTGCCGCAAGATGGTGATACGGTTGCCATAGCGGGTTCGCAAAAATATCCCGCGTTAGCCCAGTCTGCCCGGTAGCAATTGCATATCCGCTGCAAAATGAGTCTTCTCCAACAGGAAGCCTATCCACTAGCTTTGTGTATGTTTCGGGCATATCACCTGCACCATCGATTGCGTGCAAGCTGGTTCCATCCGGATAGGCAAGATAAAAAGAGCCGTACGCATATCGCTTCCCAATTGCTGTTTTACAATAAGGGTAAGTGTATTTAGTGAAGTTGCCAGTGGCTCACCATTGATTGCCGACTGAAATGCTTCTTTTTGAATGTGGTTGCGATTTTCAATAAGGTGTAAGGCTTCTTCTGCTCTTGCCCGTTCCACTGCCGTCCACGTTCGCTCTGCCATCTCCTCCATAAATGCAACCTCGCCCTTGGTCCACACACGAGAAGACGTAGAAGCAACAATTAAAGACCAGATAACTTTTTCGTTGCTTTGGCGTAAGGCGGAGGTAATGAACGCTCCGATGTCCATGGCTCCAAGAGCTGCCTTGTCTTCCTCAGTCAAATCAGGATCACCGGCAACATCACTAAAAACCCCCGTTTGGGTCTGAACTTGGCGGACAACTTCCGGGAAATCGGACAGACGGTATTCGCCGCTGGCGGGATGAAGATCTGCACGCCGGTATTCAGGCCCAACATATACACTATCCCGCTCCGGATAAAGCCTGGCGAGGTAACAACGTTCGATCTGTAGAAATTCGGCAAGCCAACTCGTGCACAGAACGCCTATTGCCTCCTCGTTCGGCTGTGCCCGCATTGCATCGCTTATCTGAAGCAAAAATTTCTGCCGTCGCTCGTGGTTTTTGCGCTCGGTAATGTCATTAAAAATGATAGCAACCCGGTGTCCTCTTTTGCACCTATTCGCGAAGCGTAAACAGAATACCAACGATTCGTAAACGCGTTGAAATCTTCGAAGCTGATTGGTTCGTCAGTTTGCAAAACCTGATCGTAAGTTGTAAACCAGTGTGCTTCTGTGCCCGGCGCAATCTTGCTGCCCAATTGTCCAGCTATTTCCTGTAAACCGGTCTGCCGCTCAAAAGCTGCATTGGCTTCCAGGAAACGGTAGTCGATAGCTTATCCTTCCACATTATAAATCAATTCAATAACATGGTAACCCTGATCCAGCTGGTCAAATAGCAAGCGGTATTGCTCGTCGGATAACGACCGGTTAATATGATTAGAAAATAGACTGTTTGACATAAGCTCAAATGGATGGTACTGGTCTAAAAAAATAAAGTATAGAACAGATATAAACATAGAAATTATTCTGAAAATGCTTATAGGGATTTAAATTATATCAAAACGGGCTTGGTTAACAAATAGCTTAAATATTAGTCAGGATTTTTCTTATGCTTCTTTTATCACCTAAAATTTGGTGTGTTTTGATAAACTCATTTTTCTACATTAATTATAAAGAAAAAATTTACTCACATAAAAGAAGGATATAAATTTATTGACAAAAATTTAAACAGGTGCTAATATATTTCATGTTTTTTAAGATTTATAATGTAAAAATAAAGCTACTTTTAACAAGATGTTCATCTTATAAACTGATGTTGAACAGTTAGTTGTATTATTTTCAGTACGTGTGTTTTTCAATGAAAATGAACACGCACAGAATGACGCACTTATACGATGTTAATTAATTGCGAATTTATGTGATAGCCAAAAGAAAAAGCCACTAATTCTTACGATTTAGCGGCTTTGAGTACCTTTTGTGTTGCTTTCAGCGGTGAGGGAGGGATTCGAACCCTCGGTACAGTTTCCCGTACGTCAGTTTAGCAAACTGATCCTTTCGGCCTCTCAGGCACCTCACCAGTATTGTTTATACAAGTTTTTCCTTTTTTAAGGAGTGCAAATATAGTAATTCACTTTTCCCAGCAAAAAAAATTATCAATAATCAATGCGAACATGGTAAATGCTCATCAGCATCTTTTTAAAAATCGATTTTACGGTTTCAATTTCTTTTAAGGTGATGTTGCTGTTTTTGAGTTGGCCTTGTTCTAATTTATAATTTACAAGCTTATCTACCAGGTTGTTAATCGATGTAAAATTTGGCTCTTTTAATGCGCGTGAAGCCGCTTCCACAGAATCTGCCAGCATTAAAACGCCGGTTTCTTTGGAAAAAGGAATCGGCCCGGGATACTTAAAAGTGTTTTCATCCACAATTTTTTCGGGGAAATTTTTTAAAAAAGACTGATAAAAATAGTCAACGCGCGTGTTTCCGTGATGCGTGCGGATGAAATTGACGATAATTTCCGGCAGATTTTTCTTCCGCGCCAGCTCCACTCCTTTTTGTACGTGCCGGATAATTACACGCGCACTTTCTTCATAAGACAGCTTATCGTGCGGATTAAAACCCTGTGTTTGGTTTTCGATAAAATACTGCGGATTTTCTATCTTGCCAATATCATGATACAACGCGCCCGCCCTAACCAGCAACGCGTTGCCGCCAATTGTGTAAATAGCAGTTTCGGCCAGATTTGCCACTTGTAAGGAATGCTGAAATGTGCCCGGAGCGTTAAAAGCCAGATCGCGCAAAAGCGAAGAATTTGTATTGGTGAGTTCAATCAGTGTAATATCTGAAGTAATGCCAAAAACTTTTTCAAAAGCATAAATCAGCGGATAAGCCAGCAAGGTTAAAGCACCGCTAACGATAAATGGTAAAAAATCATCCCAGTCAATCGTGTTGAAACTACCTTCGCGGATGAAAGAAATACCCAGAAATGAAACCAAATAGCAACTTAAAATTAACATAGCAGAAATTAAAAACTGTTCTCTGCGGATCAAATTTTTAATACTGTATATGGAAACCATGCCAGCCGTCAATTCATAAAAAGCAAACTCAAAACTGTTCGGCACAAAAAAACCGGCAATCAAAACAACCAGCAAATGAATGTTTAGCGCCAAGCGGGTATCAAACAAAATCCGGATAATGATCGGCACAATGCAATACGGAATGTAATATAAATTTGGCAGCTGAAACAAAATTGCCCAGGATAAAGTAACGAGCATGGAAGTGATCACCAGCAAAATCAAACCGACCAGGCGGTTATCGTTATAAATATCTTTTCGGAACAAATACAGAAAAATTACCAGCAATGTAATCACCAGAAAAACCAGCAAAAACTGACCCAGCAAAACCATTTTTTTATTGCCGGTTACGTGTGCATTGTCTTCAAATGCTTTTTTGTAGGATTCTAATTTCTGGAAAACATCTTCGTTGATAACCGATCCTTTTGCCACAATCAGTTCTCCTTTTTGCACCATACCGCGCGTTTGCGAAATGCCGTCAACGGTTTCGCTTTCCATTTGCCGCGTTAAATCCTGATCATAATTTAAATTGTACTGAATGTGATCCTGCAACAAACCAATTAAAAAAGATTTATCGATTCCGGGATTTTCATTCAAAAACTGATCGCAATAACCAAGCGCACGTTCTTTGGTAAAAACCGATGCAGTGTTGCTGTTTTGAGCAATTTTATTTTGAAGCAGCGTAATGTTATAGTTTTCTGCGGAATGCTGGTAGTTTTTATTCAGCGCCAGAACGCCTTTTTGATAAATTGTTGATAATAAACCGGTTCCGAGTTTTAAATAAATCTCTTTCTGCCGATCATTGATGCCTGAATTGTGCCATTTGATCTCAAAATCATTTTGAAAATTTTCGGTTTCCTGTTTTTCAATTTGCGGTTCAACCTGATAAATCGGACTGATATTTCGCAGCGCAGCTTCTTTATCAATTTCCAGTTCGGCACTGGTTTTCAGGATGGCAAAATTGTAAGGGGAAATCAAATCTTTTTGATTCCAGATGCGGCCTTTTCCATATTCGTACCTGAATTTGGCCTGCTTGGGCAAAGTAAAAATAATCACAACTACTGCGGTAAACATCATCAAAAACTTGATGTTCAAGGCAAATTTGCGCATTAAAGCTTTCTGTCGGGAGGAGTTTAAAATTGCCATCAAAAATTAATACCTGCCAAATTTAGGATTTTTTCTGTTTTGCGTGATTTCTGGGTTTATTATTAATATCGATCAACAAAAAATAGGCGATAAAAACAGCATCCAGCAACACGTTTAATAAAAAAGCTGCGTTTTACGCTTATCAAATGTTTATTTTGCAGCTAATTGAAACCAAATGTTAGAATGAAAATTAAGTCCGTTTTTTTGCTGCTGTTGGTTTTGCTGAAACTTTCCGGTTTTGCACAAACTTCGCCCGATAATCAGGCAAAACTCAAAATTTATGAAGACAGCCTTAAAACTTTAGGTTCTGATTTGATCAACAACGAAAACGATTTGGAACGTAAAAATGCCAATTATCGCTTCATCAAAACGTTTGTAAATGCTTTAAAAACGCCTGGTTCCTATCGTTATAAATTTGACTCGGTAAAAACAGTATCACTTATTTATTCGCCTGATAATCAGTTTCGTATATTTACCTGGAACGTGATGAATGAAGATGGAAGTTTCCGATATTACGGCACCATTCAGCTCAACACAAACGGCGCTTTAAAAATGTTTCCGCTAACAGATTTTACACCTTTCATCAAAAACCCGGAAGATTCTACATTTAATGCTCAAAAGTGGCTTGGTGCGCAATATTATAAAATCATCAAAACCGGAACGGAAAATCCGTATTACGTTTTGCTTGGCTGGAAAGGAAATACAGTAAAAACTACTAAAAAAGTAATCGAGGTTTTATCTTTCAAAAATAATGCGCCTGTTTTTGGTTTGCCGGTTTTTGATGAAAATGCCAAAACCCGAAAACGGATTGTGTTTGAATACAGCCGGCAGGCATCCATGTTGCTTCGTTTTGTGCCGGATAAGCAGTTGATTGTGTTTGATCATCTGGCTCCGCGAGATCCAAAAGTGAAAACTGATTTTAGTTTTTATGGTCCGGATTTAACTTACGATGGTTATCAGCTTAAAAACGGTCGCTGGAAGTTGGTTCAAAACCTGGATATGCGCAACATTCCCGAAGAGCGCGATGCCACTTATGTTGATCCCAGAAAACAAATGGCAGATTCTATCGAAAATGTTAAGAAAAACGCAACCCATTCATTTCCAGCAAAAAAAGCTTCTAAAAAAAGTTAAGTTGATGGTTTTTAACAAGGCAGAAGCTGTTTTTATCAGTAAAATTTCTTTAATTTAAACAAAAATC
This sequence comes from Janthinobacterium lividum, assembly GCA_050954865.1. Taxonomy (GTDB): domain Bacteria; phylum Bacteroidota; class Bacteroidia; order Sphingobacteriales; family Sphingobacteriaceae; genus Mucilaginibacter_A. The sequence continues at coordinate 19,024 of JBPBQN010000164.1, forward strand.
TATTGTAACAAGTATGGCAGATACATTTACGTCGGAAATTTCTTCACCCAAAAAACGCCTGATTCCAAAAAGTGTTCCCTTTATCATCGGTAATGAATTTGCCGAAAGATTTAGCTTTTACGGGATGCGCAGCATCATGGTCATTTTCATGGTAAGCCAGTTTTTTGCTCACGAAACATCTGTTATTGCAAACGCCAAAGCTTACAATGTTTACCATAATTTTTCTACGCTGGTTTACGCCACGCCTTTGTTGGGTGCAATTTTGGCCGATTGGTTTTTCGGAAAATACCGCGTTATCCTGATTGGTTCTTTGGTTTACACGATCGGGCATTTTTTATTATCCATTTTTGATCAGTCGCTCGGTGGTTTTGAAATCGGTTTGATCATCATTGCATTTTCTGCCGGCGCGATAAAATCCTGTGTATCTGCAAACGTTGGCGATCAGTTTGATCATCACAACCAACACCTGATGAGCACGATTTACAGCTGGTTTTATTTCAGCATCAACGCTGGCTCGATGGTAAGTTTATGGCTGATTCCGGTTATATATAAAAACTATGGCGCTTCGTGGGCTTTTGGTATTCCAGGAATATTGATGGCTTTTGCCACGCTGATCTTTTTTTCGGGCCGGAAATTGTACATCAAATTACCGCCAAGAGGCATTAATCAAGACAATTTTGTATTTGTAAGTTTTTACGCGCTGAAATGTAAGTTCAGTAAAAAAACACCGGTAAAAACAGCATGGGCTTGTGCCGAAGAAAAATACGGAGCAGAAAAAGTTGATTCTATTCGTGCCGTTTGGCGGGTAATCACTGTTTTTGCATTTATACCCATTTTCTGGTCGCTGTGGGATATGAATGGTGCCGAATGGGTTGTTCAATCTCAACAATTAAATCTGGATACAGGATTGGGTTTCAGTATTTTACCTGCACAAATCCAAACGGTTAATGCAATTTTCCTTTTAGTCTTGATACCTGTTTTTAACTACTGTTTTTATCCATTGGCAGAAAAAATTGGCATAAAACTAACACCTTTACGCAAAATCGGTTTTGGTTTGTTTGTTACCGGTTTCAGTTTTGTAATCATTGCTCTGCTGCAAACCAAAATAGATCATGGTTTGCATCCTTCTGTTTGGTGGCAGGTTTTTGCTTTTTTTATTCTTTCTGCAGGTGAAGTAATGGTTTCAATTACTGGTTTGGAATATGCTTACACGCAATCGCCGCCTTCCATGAAAAGCACCATGACGGCAATCTGGTACATCACTTATTCTGTTGGCTCCTTTTTTAATTCGGTAGTAACCAAAAGCATTTCTGAAAACGGCATGTTCAGTGTTTTTACCGGCGCATCATTTTATTGGCTTTTTGTGGCAATCTGTTTTAGTTTTGTAATCATATTTGTGCTTGTTAGTCCTCGGATTAAGGAGAAAGCATATTTAGTTGATAAAATTGGAGATGGTTTAAATATTAAGGATAATCAAACACAGGAAATCCATCCGGATAATCCAATTGTATAGTTTATAAATAACAAAAATTAGTTCATAAAAACAGTATTCCGTGCCCGATAGTCTGGTTATCATACCAACATACAACGAAAAAGAAAACATAGAACGCATTTTGCATAAAGTGTTTTCAATCATGCACGATTTCCATGTGCTGGTTATTGACGATGGCTCTCCGGATGGTACAGCAGCGATCATAAAAACCCTGCAAAGCATCTACCCGGAAACACTTTTCCTGCACGAACGCGCCGGCAAACAAGGTTTAGGCACCGCATATATTTTCGGTTTTAAGTGGGCAACAGATCGTCATTACGATTTTATTTATGAGATGGATGCCGATTTTTCCCATAATCCGGATGATTTATTACGCTTGCGCCAGGCTTGTGTGGACGGTGCAGATGTGGCCATCGGTTCGCGCTACATCAATGGCGTTAATGTAATCAACTGGCCGATGAGCCGTGTGATGATGAGTTATTTTGCCTCGGTTTATGTTCGTTTTATAACCAGAATTGATGTGCAGGATGCTACGGCTGGTTTTAAATGTTACCGTCGGAAAGTTTTGGAAACGATCCCGCTTGATAAAATTCAGTTTGTAGGTTATGCTTTCCAGATTGAAATGAAATTTACGGCTATCAAATATGGTTTTATTGTGGTTGAAGTGCCGATCATTTTTACAGATCGCCGTCACGGTGCATCCAAAATGTCAACCAAAATTTTTCATGAAGCATTTTTGGGTGTGATTAAAATGAAAACCAACAGCTGGTTCCGCAAATACCCAAAGCAATTGCCAGCCAGACGTGTAAATACTTTGGAAAACAGCTAAGTAAATTAACAAAGGATTATCAGTATTTGGAACAGATTCATGCTGAAAAATACTAATTTTGTTGGCAATGAATAAAAATCTCGATCCAAACCCAGAACACCTTTCTTCTACCGAGCAAGAGATAGAAAAAGTATTGCGTCCGCAGGTTTTTGAGGACTTTACCGGTCAGGATAAAATTCTGGAAAATCTGCGTGTTTTTGTCAAGGCAGCACGTCTGCGCGGCGAAGCTTTGGATCATGTGTTGCTGCACGGGCCGCCGGGATTGGGTAAAACTACGCTTTCGCATATTATTGCCAACGAAATGGGCGCCGGAATCAAAATTACGTCCGGACCAGTTTTAGATAAGCCCGGCGATTTGGCTGGGTTATTAACCAATCTGGAATCGGGCGATATTTTGTTTATCGATGAAATTCACCGCTTGAGTCCGCTGGTAGAAGAGTATCTGTATTCAGCAATGGAAGATTACAAAATCGACATTATGCTGGAAACCGGACCGAATGCGCGTTCGGTACAAATCTCTCTAAATCCTTTTACGCTGATTGGTGCAACCACGCGTTCCGGATTGTTAACTGCTCCATTACGTGCGCGTTTCGGTATCAATTCGCGTTTGCAATATTATGATGCTAAATTGTTAACTACAATCGTGCTTCGTTCCGCAGCAATTTTAAAAACGCCAATTGCTGAAGAAGGTGCTTACGAAATTGCCCGCAGAAGCCGCGGCACACCGCGTATTGCCAATGCTTTGCTCCGCAGAACCCGAGATTTTGCACAAATTAAAGGTAATGGCAGCATTGATATACCGATTGCAAAATATGCACTGAACGCCTTAAATGTAGATGAACATGGTTTGGATGAAATGGATAACAAAATCCTGACCACCATTATTGATAAGTTTAAAGGCGGCCCAGTTGGTTTAAAAACAATTGCTACAGCCGTAAGCGAAGAAGAAGGCACAATTGAAGAAGTTTACGAACCTTTTTTGATTCAGGAAGGTTATTTAATGCGCACTTCCCGCGGCCGCGAATGCACAGAAGCTGCTTACAAACATTTGGGCCGGATTAAAAGTAATGGCGGACCAACGTTATTCTAAAAAATAGGTGATAAAAGAAACATGCTTCTTTTATCACCTATTTTTAAAGCAAATCCAAAGCTTTTCTACCAGCATTTTCCAATCGATATTGCGACGGCGAAAAACCGGTTATCTTTTTAAACTGGGTTGATAAATGCGCACTGCTGCTGTAACCCATTTTAAAGGCAATTTCATTTAAATTTAAATCGCCGTACTCCATCAGTTCCTTAATTTTTTCTACTTTTTGCTGAATGATGTAATGCTCAATCGTGTTGTCTTCCTGTTCAGAAAAAAGATTGCTCAAATAACTGTACGTTTTTTGCAGTCGATCAGCGAGCAAAGTAGAAAAATTAATGTTCAGTTCACTCATTTCCGAATGCTGAACGGTTTCTGTAACCAAATTTTTAATTTGCTCAATCAGCTTGGTTTTATAGTCGTCAATCAACTCAAAACCAACTACTTTAAAAGCAGAAGCGATGTTTAAAAGTTGATCCGGATCAGGTTCCGGAACAACTTCAACCCAACCCAAACCAATTGATTTGACGTTAAAATTTAAAGCTTGTAACTGTTGCTGTACTACTAAAATGCAGCGGTTGCAAACCATGTTTCTAACGGCTAATTTCATTTCCTGAAAAATATAAAATATTGAAGGTTAGTTCATTAGATAATTAATCTTCAGAAGAATTTCCGGCGTTGTTATCTGTATGAACTTTTTTGCCATCTTCTCCGCCTGTTTCATTTTGCGAACTTTTTCCTTCTTTTTGATACTTGTACTGATCGCCGCTGGTATGGTTTTCTTCGTTTTCGCCAACGCTAATCGGCTTGTCGGTTTTAGAAGTACTTTCGTGTGTATCGTTCGTGGTTGATTTTTGATTTTGGCTGTATTCTTCTTGATTTTGATTAGACATGGCTTTAAATTTAAGTTTTTATGCAGAAGCTCTATGCTTCTTTTATGCTGATAAAACTGGCAACTGCTCAAAATGTTTATCACTATAAAACATCATTTTTCAACCAAAATAAATAGCTTTTGCAAAACTAAACCTGATATTAAGGTTTTGTTTAATTTTGATGCTAAACCAACCGGACAGCAAGATTTGAAATGGAATACAAAGATTATTATAAAATTTTAGGCGTAAGCAAAACGGCTACGCAAGATGAGATTAAAAAAGCTTATCGCAAGCTGGCCGTAAAATATCATCCCGACAAAAATGCTGGTGATAAAGCTGCAGAAAATAAATTTAAGGAAGCAAACGAAGCAAACGAGGTGCTGAGCAAGCCTGATAAACGCAAACAATACGATGAGTTAGGCGACAACTGGCAAAATTATCAGCAAGCCGGCGGCTATGCCAACCAGGGCGGAAACAGACCTGGCGGCGGCAGACAACAACGTGGCGGCGGAGGTTTTTCTACCGAAGATTTTTATGGCGGCGGCGGTCAGTTTTCGGATTTTTTTGAAAATATTTTTGGTGGAACTGGTGGCGGTGGCAGAAGCAGCAGGCGCGCAACTACGGGCGAAAATTTGCAGGCAGAAATGCACATTACACTGGAAGAAGCTTTTCATGGCGCTTCGCGGCAGGTAAATATTGGTGAAACAAAAGTAAACATGAAGCTGAAAGCCGGCGTAAGCGAAGGCCAGGTTTTACGTTTAAAAGGTAAAGGCGAAGCTGGCCGTGGCGGCGGCGAAAACGGCGATTTGCTGATTACGATGCATATTTTGTCGAACTCAAAATTTGAACGCAAGGAAAATGATCTATATTTTGATCAGCCGGTTGATATTTATACGGCCATTTTAGGTGGAAAAATTGCTGTTCAAAGCATCAGTAAAACGGTAAACATGACGATTGCTGCTGGAACAGACAGCAACAAAACTTTCCGTTTAAAAGGTTTGGGAATGCCTTTGTACAAAGATCCGGAAACTTTTGGCGATGCTTATGTTCGGGTGGTTATTCAAACGCCGAAAAACTTGTCTGAACAGGAAAAAGCACTTTTTGAACAACTTTCGGCTTTAAAAAATCCGGCAACGGCTTAGTCGGATTTAGTACTTTTGCCTAAACTTAAAGCCGATCTATGTTTTTTACCATCACCGCACAGCTTGTAAATCCTACATCTGAAGAAATTTATCCGGTTGAATTAACAGTTGAAAACGGGCTGATCAAATCCATCAAAAAAGTATCGGTAAAAAAAGCACCGGCCCTGCCCTTTTTAACGCCGGGTTTTGTAGATGCGCATGTGCATATTGAAAGTTCAATGCTGATTCCTTCCGAATTTGCGCGGCTCGCTGTTGTTCATGGTACGGTCGGAACGTTAAGCGATCCGCACGAAATTGCCAACGTTTGCGGTTTAAAAGGCGTAGAATTTATGATCGAGAACGGGAAATCTGTTCCGTTTAAGTTCAATTTTGGCGCGCCCAGCTGCGTGCCGGCAACCACTTTTGAAACGGCTGGAGCAGTTTTGAATGCCGAAGATGTGAATTTACTTTTATCTCGTCATGAAATTAAATATTTAAGTGAGATGATGAATTTTCCGGGTGTTTTGAACCACGATCCGGAAGTGATGGCAAAAATTGCTTCAGCCAAAAAATACCGTAAACCGGTTGATGGTCACGCGCCGGGTTTGCGCGGAGATTTGGCTCAACAATATATTTCAGCCGGAATCAGCACTGATCATGAATGTTTTACAGCCGAAGAAGCGTTGGACAAACTTTATTCAGGCATGAAAATTTTAATTCGCGAAGGCAGCGCAGCCAAAAATTTTGAGGCTTTAATTGGGTTGATGAGCGATTATCCAGACCAAATGATGTTTTGCAGCGATGATAAACATCCAGATAGTTTGGTTTCCGGGCATATCAATCAGCTTTGCGCGCGCGCCGTTTCAAAAGGCATCAGCGTTTTTAAGGTGCTAAAAGCAGCATGTATCAATCCGGTTTTGCATTATGATTTGGAAATTGGTCAGCTGAAAACTGGCGATCCGGCAGATTTTATTTTGCTGAAAGATTTACAGGATTTTGAAGTGTTACAAACGTATATTAATGGAGAATTGGTGGCAGAAAATGGCCAGACTAAAATTCCAATTCAACCAGTAAATCCAATCAATAATTTTTCATGCCTAAAAACAGTATTGGCAGATTTTGCTTTTCCGGCGGCCATTCCTTCCGCAGAAAAACAAAAAGTTTTGGTGATTGAAGCTTTGGACGGACAGTTAATCACTAATAAAATTGAAGCAGAATTGACTGTAGAAAATGGTTTAATACAGCCAGATTTACAACAGGATATTTTGAAAATTTGCGTAATTAACCGTTATCAGCAAGCACCAGTAGCCAAAGGTTTTATCAAAAATTTTGGTTTGAAAAGCGGTGCGCTGGCTTCATCCGTGGCGCACGACAGCCATAATTTGGTTGTGGTTGGTGTTGATGACGAAAATATTTGTCAGGCCGCTAACCTGCTGATTGAAGCGCAAGGTGGAATCAGCTGTGTTGGAACTGATTTTGAAGAAATTTTGCCTTTGTCAATTGCCGGTTTGATGAGCGCAAACGATGGTTATGAGGTGGCAAAAGCTTATACCAAAATAGATTTGCTGGCCAAACAACTCGGCTCAACGCTCTCCGCTCCTTTCATGACGCTGAGTTTCATGGCTTTGCTCGTAATTCCACACTTAAAATTAAGCGATTTGGGTTTGTTTGATGGAGATGAATTTAAGCTTATTCAATCCTAAATTTATACCGATAAAAGAAGCATCTATTTATTTCAAACAGATGCTTCTTTTGATATTAAGCCAAATTTCTTCCAGCATTTACAATTCCATAAACCGTGCGTACCACCAGTTTATGGTATAATTTAGTATCTTCTTCATTCAATTTTTGATAATGCAACTGCTGCAAAGCATAATGCTGAATAACAACCAGCGGCAAAATAATTTTTTCGCGCAGCGCGATGGATTGCCGCTCGACCGGTGCTTCTTCCATCAAAACTTTGGTATCTGATAATTTTAGAAGCAAAGAACACGTTAGCTCATATTCATTTTTCAGCATCGTCCAGAACGCGCCGTATTCCGGGTCATCGGCCAGTTTTGCCGTAACATTGAAATTTGATTTCGACATCGACATCATGCAGTTATCAATAATCGTTTTGAAAAAGCTGGATTCGCGGTATAAATGTTTCAGTTCTTCCCATTTGCCTTCGTCTTCCATCTTTTTCATGGCCGTTCCAACGCCGTAAAATCCTGGAATATTTTGTTTCAGCTGGCTCCAGGCGGTTACAAAACTGATCGCCCGTAAATCTTCCAGCTTCAATTCGGCTCCTGAATTTCTTTTGACTGGCCGACTGCTGATATTGATTTCCGACAATAATTTAAGCGGACTTAAATGCTCCAGATAGGGTAAAAACAATGGATTACCACGCAGCTCCATAAAATAACGATAGCTTTCGGCGGCCATATCATCAATCAGTTTACGGCCTTTTTCATCCACCGTATCGCCGCTTTGTTGGTTCAAGGCAGATACAATTCCGGCATTAATTAACTGCTCCATGTTAAAACTGGCACTGTCGATCGAGCCGTACTGCGTACTGATGGTTTGTCCCTGAATCGTCAACTGGATATAATCATTAGCGATTTCGTGTCCCATCGAAGCATAAAAACGATGTGTTTTGCCGCCGCCGCGTGCGGGTGGGCCGCCACGTCCGTCAAAAAATGCCAGATCAATATTGTACTTTCTGGACATGGCCGTCATTTCTGCTTTTGCTTTATAGATAGCCCAGTTGGCCATCAGATAGCCGCCATCTTTAGTACCATCCGAAAAGCCCAGCATAATGGTTTGCCGGTTGTTTCTTTTTTGCAGATGCGCAATATAAAACGGATTTGTATACAGTTTTTCCATGATACTGCCGGCCTCTTTTAAATCGTTTACGGTTTCAAAAAGCGGTACAAAATCAATCGTCAGAGTTTCTGCTTTCCAGCCGCTCCACAAAAACAGGTTCATCAATTGTAAAATATCCGAAGCCTGCTGGCAATTGCTGATGATAAAACGATGACAGGCTTTTTTCCCGTTCGTTTCCTGGATTTCTTTGATGTAACGGATTGTGTCCAGCGTATCTTTCACCATGTCATCAGCCAGATCAGGCGTATAAAAATCTGCTTCTACAAAGCGGATGTTGCGCAGTTTTTCTTCTTCCGTTTGATCGGCATAATCAGCTGGCATTCTATGTCTTATCGGCGTTTCACTCAAGCAATACTGATGCGTTTGTCGTAGAATCCGGCTATCCTGACGAATGTCCAACGTAGCAAAATAACTGCCGAAAAGCTTTACTTTCCGGATCAGATCATCAACCAGATTTATAAATAAACCATCGTGATCCTGTTGTAAAACTTGTTTAATCGCTTCCAGATTTTCCAGAATAATAGCCGATTGGTTACTGGCCTGCAATTCTTCGGGCCGTGTTTGTTTATTAAACTGCTTTTCCAGTTCGGCCATATATTGCTCAACACCTCTGAAAGTCAGTCGTTTACGCAAATTTTTATAATCTCGTGTATAGCAACGGTAAATAACTTTCCGCAGCAATTCGGTTACGGCCTGGGTTGATTTCAGTTTAACATTTGGGTTTCCGTCCCGATCTCCGCCCGGCCAAAAACCCAACTCTATGGTTTGATGTTCATCCTCTGCCAGAAAGTCAAATTCTGTATCCAGTTTTTCCTTGATAGAAGATGCAGACTGGTAAAAAACATTTTCCAGAAACCAGGCCAACGAAATCGCTTCATCTACCGGCGTTGGTTTTTCTTTGTTAAGAAAAGGCGTTTTGCCCAACTGCTGCAACAAAAGATAAATTTGGTTGATATCATTCACCTTCAAAGCTTCCGTCAATTCGGTGATAATTCCCAGCACACTGCCCGGATAAAACTGCGTTGGATGCGCCGTTAAAACCAACCGTAACGAGAACTTTTGTAAAGCTTCACGGATTTTTACATGATTTTCCGGTTGATTATTTACTTGCTGCAACAACACTTGTAACGAACTGCTGTCGTCCGTGGTTTCCAGTTTTGCAAAGGCCGAATCTTCGATTGCGTCAAACAAAACTACCTGACGCTCAATATATTGTATAAACCGAAAAAGCAAGTGGAAACGATCTGTATCCTTAATATATTGCTGATACTTGGTAAAAAAACTCTCAATAATTTCTACCGGAGAAAGTTTATGGCTGATACCTTCTTCTACATGAGATTTAAAAAACGGCAGCAGCGTTCCGGTAGATTTTACCTGGTAAAATGGCAGCGTTAAAAACAAACTGTTGTACAAATCAAATCGGGTAACTACCTCGTTGTTAAATACAAATTCTTTCTGACTGATTTTCATGCAATGTTGTTAACCTTATCTGCGCCAAAATAAAGATTTAATAACTTTAATGAATCTTTTTTATCAAATTTTTATTGGTAAAAGAAGTATGCCTTTCCTGTCAATCATCATGCTAACTGCTTTTAAAACCTATATTTTTGCATCAGCAAACCAAATTTCAATTCAGAACTTAATTTTACATGCCTAATTTGCAGTTGTCCATCCGCAAAATTTCCAGTTTTTTTTACAGTCAGTATTTTTCTGACGGTTTGCGCATTACACTTGGCGTGCTCATTCCAACACTCTTTTTAAATCATTTTAATCAGTTGGGCACGGGCGTTTCCATTGCTTTAGGTGCGTTGTGTGTAAGTGTGGTAGATACGCCCGGTCCGGCTTCGCATAAGCGTAACAGCATGATTATCTGCTGCTTGCTGATATTTTTAGTTTCGCTGGTTACCGGTTATATTCAGTTCAATCCATTTTTTCTGGGCGTTGAAGTCGTTCTTTTTGCCTTTTTGTTTTCCATGTTTGCCGTGTACGGAACCCGCGCTTCCTCCATCGGAACATGTGCTTTGCTGATCATGATATTTATGATCGAAAAACGCCTGCAACCGCAGCAGGTGCTTTCTTCCAGCTTATTGATTTTGGCTGGCGGCGTTTGGTATTCGCTATTTAGCTTAGTGTTTTTTCAGATTCGGCCTTACCGAGCAGCGCAGCAGGCTTTGGGCGAATGTATTATCGAAGTGGCCAAATATTTAAGGTTGAAGGCTGATTTTTATGAAGAAAAAACCAATATCGATGAGAATTACAAAAGCCTCGTTTCACAGCAAATTTCCGTAAGCCAGCATCAGGATGCCGTGCGCGAACTGCTTTTTAAAACCCGCGCCATCGTTAAAGAATCAACCCATACCGGCCGGATGCTGATTTTAACTTTTGTGGATCTGGTTGATCTTTTCGACCAGATTACTTATACGCATTACGATTACGCCAACCTGCGCGAAACTTACCGGCAATCCGGCGTTTTAGGTGAAATTTCTACTTTAATTCATCAAATGGCCAACGAGCTGGAACAGGTCGGTTTTGATGTTCAGTCGCATAAAAAACACTTCCGGAAGATCGATTATTTACCGGAACTGGAGAAACTAAAAGCATGTTGTTTTTAAAGAAGATTTTAGTTAACATACGCAACATCAACCAGCGTTTAATTGATATGGGCAGCTACACGCAGGATGCGCCGCAGGTTTCAAAAAACGCAACTTCACACCTGGAATTTGCCCGCTTTGTTACTCATCAGGATTATGCGCCAGGTTTATTTATCCAAAATCTCAGCTTTAAATCGGCTTCTTTTAAACATGCGCTGCGTGTGGCCATCGTTTGCGGCATCGGTTTTACCCTGGCAAAAACAGTAGCTACCGGCCATCACAGTTACTGGATTTTATTAACCATCATCGTGATTTTGAAACCTGGTTTCAGCCTTACCAAACAGCGCAATTCGCAGCGTTTAATTGGAACGGTGGTTGGCGGCTTAATCGGTTTTCTGGTGCTGTTTCTCATTCCGGATAAAACCATTCAGTTTTGCATCATGCTGTTTCTGATGTTGTTTACTTACAGCTTTTTACGGTTAAATTATGTGGTGAGCGTGATTTTTATGACGCCTTACGTTTTAATCGTTTTCAGTTTTTTAGGTGTCGATTTTATCCACACGGTTGAGGAACGTTTGCTGGATACGTTTATTGGTTCGGCATTGGCTTTCAGTTCGGCTTTTGTAATTTTTCCGAATTGGGAATCAGACTTACTCAACCAAAGCATGAGCAAAGTTATTGTGAGCAACCAAAATTATCTCAAAATTATTATGGAAAGATTGAACGGAAAAGCGCTGAATACGGTTGAATATAAACTTGCGCGGAAAGATGTTTATGTAGAATCGGGCAATTTATCAGCAGCTTTTGAGCGCATGATTTCAGAACCGAAAAGCAAGCAGAAACACCGGCAGGAAATCCATCGTTTCATTGTTTTAAATCACATGCTTTCTTCGGCAATTGCTGCCATTGCCGCAAATTTACCTGATAAAAACAGCATCAGTTTGCCGGCGCAACTTAAAATGGCCAATCATACGCAGTTAATTTTGAGGGAAAGTGTGAAAAAATTAGGTTCGCTAACAGAAGAAATTGCTGAAAAACTGCCATTTGTAGAACACAATCTGACTGATATTAAAGTTGATGACGGTCAGGCCGACGTTTTATTTTTAGAAGATCAGCTTCGGTTTATCCTGAAAATCAGCACCGATATTGCCAAAGCCACAGATTTGATTTTAAGCTGATACTGTTTTTACCGACCTAAAATTTCTCTGTTAAGTGTTTCCAGTAACGTTTGGGCACGTGCTGCAAGTGGAGTTTTGTATTTTTTCGTGCCGGAATGTTTACGTGTTTGAAATAATCTTTCCACAACGCCTGATACAAAGTTTCATCTTCAGAATAAGAAGAAATGATGGTTTTACCGTACGGTTTGCCCGAAGCAAAATCCAGCTGGATAAAATCTACTTCGCTTAAATCATAATATAAGCCATAACCTCTGCGGATATCGTAAATAAGCCATTTCTGATCGGCATAACGTTTTTTAAAATGCGTTAAAATCAAAGGCAAAACGTTAAAATCAGGTTCTACGGAAGCGTAAAATAGATCATCAGCCATTTTTTGAAACCGGATAAAAGCTTCCATCCGGTGTTTTTCTCTGCGGATTTTTTTTAAAGTATCGGTTAAGCGGATCACGTATCGGTTACCAAAATCTTCCTCCACCGCTTCTTTGCTGCTAAAAGCATACTGGATAAAACCAAGCAGATTTTCTTCTTCGCCATCCTGTTCTGATAAATGCGCCGCATACAAACGCTGCACGCCGCCAGCCGAAAGTCGTTGTGTTAAACCTTTCAGCACACGGTTAGCTTTGGCTGTATCCGAAGCAATGCTTCTTTTATCATCAAAAAAATTGGGTTGCAGTTTAGTTTCGCTGCAAATTTTTACCTGCGTCAGTTTGTGTTCGTAAACCTCAAAAATTACGGTGAGCAAACCTTCAAAAGTACCGTCGTAAACTAAAGTGATCATGTTAAAAAAGACTTAGCTGGTTAGGTTTTTGTTTGAGGTATTTACTTTGCGATTCGGCCAGAATAAACTGTTTGATTTTGGTGCCCGAAAGTTCGCGCCGCTCAAATTCGCGACTGTTGCAGGTGATAAAATAACGCGCGCGATTTACGGCAATGCCCATCAATTTTAAATGTTCCCAGTTGAGTTTGCCAAATTTGCGGCCGCTCACTATTTTTTGTGCCGATTGCACGCCGATTCCAGGCACGCGCAAAATCAGTTGTAAATCCGCTTTGTTGATATCAATCGGAAAATGCTGCAAATTGCGGATGGCCCAGCTCAGTTTTGGATCGATATCCAAATCCAAATGCGGGTTTTGCTGATCCACAATTTCCTGCACGTTAAAACCGTAAAAACGCATCAGCCAATCCGCCTGATACAAACGATTTTCGCGCACCATCGGCACAGCAGCATCAAGTCCGGGCAAACGGCTATCGTTGCTAACCGGCACATAACCAGAGTAATAAACGCGTTTTAGGTTGAAGGAATTGTAAAAATGATTGGCCGTATATAAAATCTGCTGATCGTTTTCCGGCGAAGCACCGATCACCATTTGTGTACTTTGTCCGGCAGGCACAAACAGCGGCGCTTTTTTAAACAATTGTTTTTCTTCTTTGCGGAGGATGATTTCATTTTTGATAAAATTCATCGGCTTGATCATATCTTTCTGGTTTTTATCCGGAGCCAAAAGTTTCAATCC
>JBPBQN010000165.1:0-28661 GCA_050954865.1 Janthinobacterium lividum
AGTTACTGGCCGTATTGTAGGAACTGTGATTGATTCTGTCAGCAAAAAACCTGTTGATTACGCCACAATTACCTTATACCGCAGCGGCGGAAAAGCACCGTTAAACGGCGTAGTTACGGATAGCAAGGGTGTTTTCCGCATCAATAATATCAGTGCAGGTAAATACAAAGTTACCATTAGCTTTATCGGTTATCCAACCAAAACCATTGATCCGGTTACCACTACGCCCGGCAAACTGGATGCAAACTTAGGCAGTGTACTTTTAGCACCAACCGGCCGCATTTTAAAGGGTGTAAATATTGTGGCCGATGCGCCGCTTGTAGAAAACCGGATTGACAAGCTGGTTTACAATGCCGAGAAAGATATTACCACAGGTGGTGGAAATGCGACCGACGTGTTGCGTAAAGTGCCGCTTTTATCGGTGGATATGGATGGTAATGTATCGCTGCGCGGTGATCAGAACGTTCGTGTTTTGATTAATGGCAAACCTTCCGGTGCCGTATCTACCAGTTTGGCTGATGTGTTGCGTACCATTCCGGCTGATCAGATTAAAAGTGTAGAGGTAATTACTTCGCCATCAGCAAAATACGATGCTGAAGGTTCTGGAGGTATCATCAATATCATTACTAAAAGCAGCAAGGCTTCCGGCCTGAGCGGTTCTGTAAGCGGTGGCGTGGGTACAAGGCAAAATAATGGTAACGTTAACTTAAACTATAAGCACAACCGTTTAAGTTTGGGTGCCAACGTTGGTGGTAACGCAGCCTGGCCGCAAACTTCTTTGGTTGATTTCAACAGCGTTTCCGGGACAACTACACGTACACAAACTTCAGAATCAAGAACCACGCGGCATGGTATCAGAGGTCAGATTAATGGAAGTTATGATTTTAGCGATTATAATTCGATCACTACAACTTTTTCGCCAACTGGTACAGCCATGAAAAACGATGGTACTGCTTTTAATACCAATAGTATATTTACAGGCAATAATGGCTACAATACTAACAACTATAATAAAACCAGTGTTAGCGGTTTTGACTGGAGTGCAGATTACACGCATAAATTTAAAAAGCAAGGTGAGGAGTTAACACTATCCGGCCAGTGGAGCCACACGGGCGCTACAAATGATTATGCAACAACTTATCTTAATGTGCCAACAGCTTTTCTTAGATATACGCCGAATCAAAATGGTACAAACGATGGTACCAACAATGAATATACGGCACAATTAGATTACACGCTGCCAATCAATACAAAAATTAAGTTTGAAGCTGGTGGAAAATCAATTTTTAGAAAGATTAACAGTAATTTCAATGTTTTTAACGAACCCAATAATACCGGCCCGTATTTGCTGAGCGATACCGCATCTAACAAATATGATTACAACCAGAATGTTTATGCTGGATATTCGGTTTTCACTTTTCAACTGCCTAAAAGCTATAGTTTACAAGCAGGGGCAAGAGTAGAAGAAACGCAGATTAATGGTACGCCAAGTAACCGTACGCAACCAAGTTTATCGCCTTTTTCAAATTCGTACACCAGTTTTGTGCCGAGTTTAGCCATTGCTAAACAATTAAAAGGCGGCAGCAGTGTAAAACTGACTTACACCAAGCGTATCCAACGGCCAAGTTTAACGCAGATCAATCCGTTTATTAACAAGGCAAATGCGGATAATCAAACGCAAGGCAGCCCAACTTTATCACCGGAAATTTCGCAAACGGTAGAACTGGGTTACACCGCTTTTATAAAAAGTTCTGTAATCATTTTATCAACCTATTATAAACACACTAATAATTTGATCGAAGGAATTGCTGATACCGTTCGGGATCCGGATTTAGGCCGCACCATCACCAGGACAAACTATTTAAATGTTGGTAAAAATAATTCTTTTGGCGTGAGTTTATCAGGTTCCATCAATCCGATAAAACCTTTAACCATAAGAGGTAGCGCAAGCGTTTATACTTACGATGCCACCGCAAACACGGCACTTTTAGATCAGCAAAGTAGTAACAACACTTATTTGCAGTACAATATTTTTACAGGTGCATCTTTAGTTTTAAAAAAGGGTTTGGCAGCTGAGGTATTTGGTGTATTTAATTCACAACGACGCAACATCCAGGGAACCGGCCCAGCCTTTAACATTTATGGTTTAGGTTTGAAGAAAGATATAATTGCCAAGAAGTTTACTTTGGGCTTGAATGCTTTGTCGCCTTTTCAAAAATATCTGCACTTAAACACCAATATCAACAGTGCTGGATTTAGTCAAAGGCAAACAGTTTCTTATCCAATCCGCTCGTTTGGTATCTCGTTTACGTATAATTTTGGTAAGATTAATTACGGACAGCAAAACAAGAAAAAAGGCGTTAATAACGATGATTTAATGCCGGGAGAAAACGGCAATGGTGGCGCAGGTGTACCCGCCGGAAGCAGCGGCGGCCGTCCACAATAAAATTTACCCGATAAAAACAGTATCAAAATCCGGCCCAATCAGCCGGATTTTTTGTTTAAGAAAAATAGCTAAACGCTTTTGGCCGTTAGCAGTAGTTTATGAATCATTGACTATTAGCTATAAACTTTTCTCTTTTCGTATCCTTTTTAAAACCAGTAAATTCTGCCCGTTGGTACTGATGCCGCTGATGTTATTCTGATACAGATTCACTAATTTATAGTAATACAAAATTACCACCGGCGATTCGTCCATTACCAATTGATCCATTTGCCGATACAGTTTAAATCGTGCAGCATCAGTTTTGGCCAGATAACTTGTTTCAAACAAACGGTCAAAATCCGGATTGTAAAACGCAGTATAATTTGGCCCAAAAGGAACTTTGTTGTGCGAGTAAAAAACCGACAAATAATTTTCCGCATCGGGGTAATCGGCAATCCAGTTTCCTCTAAAAAAGCTGATGCTGTTTTTAGCGATCATTTCCCGTAAACTTGCGCCCTGGCTCACTTCCACGCGCGTGCGGATGCCAACCGCTTGTAGCTGTCCCTGCACAAATTCAATCAAATCGCGGTAAGTTGTAGTGGTATTCAACAAGATTTCCGGAACGGGATGTGCATTGTTAAAACCAGCTTCAGCCAATAATTTTCGCGATTTCTCCGGATCATAATGATAACCTTTCACCGCTTGCTGCTCAAAACCAGGCATTCCAACCGGCACAAAACCAGCATGGCCAGGCGTGCCGATATTGTTGCGCAAGTATTTCACCATTTTTTCGCGGTCGATAGCGTAGTTGATGGCTTGCCTTACTTTTTTAAACCGTAATGGCGAAGTTTTTACGATGGCTAAATTGCTGTCTTCCAGCATTCCTAAATATTCTGTGTTCAAATATGGTTTTGTTTTAAATTGAAACTTACCCTGATATTTTTTAGTGATTTTGCCGGATTTGGTTAAAATATCATCACGGTAACTGCCGTCAACATCATTAAAAAAATCAAGGTTGTGCTTTACAAACTCCATAAAAGCCGTTTGTTTATTGGTGATAAAAGAAGCACGGATAGCATCCAAATAAGGTAAACGATGGCCGTTTTCCTGTTCCCAATAGTTTTCGTTTTTGAGGAGGATCAACACTTCGCCTTCTTTCCAGTATTTAAACTTAAACGGACCAGTTCCGATTGGATGACTGCGGAAATCTTTCCCATAAAAATCAACCACTTCATGCGGCACAACCGAGCAATATTGTGCCGTAAGCAAGCTCAACATTGGCGGAAAAGGTTTTTTCAGATTGATTATAAAAGTCGAATCATTTGGAGATTGAAATGCTTCTTTTACCGCTACTTTATCGCTAAAAATCCAGGAACCGGAAGAACCAATTTTTGGATCGATCAAACGGTTAAAGCTGTAAACAAAATCAGCTGCCACCGCTTTCCGGCCTTTACCTTTTTTAAACTGCGCATCATCCTGAAAAAAAACATCCTGGCGCAGATGAAACGTATAATGCAATCCATCCGCAGAAACCGTCCAGCTTTTGGCAATGGCAGGTTTGGTTTTCAGGCTGTCATCAATTTGCACCAAACCATTGTACAACTGATTATCGCACCAAATTGCATTTTGGTTGCGCGCAAAAGCCGGATCAAGCGAGGTTAATGCATCATCCATATTTAAATTAAAAACGGTTTTGTCGGATTGATTTTTAGACGTGCATCCAACCAAAAAAAAGAGTGCTAAAAGAAGTATGATCTGATTTTTTACCGGTGTAGAATTATTGCGAAGTTGGCCGCCTAATCCTTTATTTTGCTTATTCAAATTAATCCTTGTTTTATTACTCTTTTCGTTGAAGTTATAATTTATCAGATTGAATCAAAAAAGAATAATTTCCCTCTTAGCTGCCGGAACAGAAATTGTGTGCGAGTTGGGTTTGGAAGAACAATTAGTTGGCCGTTCGCACGAATGTGATTACCCGAAAAGTATTTTGCATTTGCCGGTTTGTTCTTCGGCAATGCTGGATCCAACGGCAAACAGTCTGGAAATTGATAAACAGGTGAAAGGCGTTTTAACCGATGCGTTGTCTTTTTATCAGATAGATCGGGAGTTGATTAAGCAGTTACAACCAAATGTCATCATCACGCAAACGCAGTGCGAAGTTTGCGCGGTGAGTTTAAGCGATGTAGAAAAAGCATTAGAAAACTTGTTGGATTATCCGGTGGAAATTATTTCGCTGGAACCAGATAACCTGAATGCTATTTTTACCGATATAAAAACAGTATCCGAGATTTTGGGCGTTCCGGATCGTGGTGCGGATTTACTGGACCAGATGCACGAACGGCTGGATCTGATTAAACACAAGCTTAAATTTATCAACCAAAAACCAACGGTGGCTTGTATTGAATGGATAGAACCCTTGATGATGGCTGGCAACTGGACGCCGGAAATGGTTGAAATTGCTGGCGGACAATCAGTTTTGGCTATCAGCGGAAAACATTCGCCAATGATTGACTGGATGGATTTGGTGCAGGCTGATCCGGAGATTTTGGTGGTGATGCCTTGTGGTTTCGACATCGCCCGAACGCTGAAAGAAATGGATACGCTGCTGCAAAACGCATATTTCCGGGATTTGCAGGCGGTGAAAAATAACCAGCTTTTTGTGGCTGATGGCAACCAGTATTTCAACCGTTCGGGTCCGCGGATTGTAGATTCGGTAGAAATTTTAGCAGAAATAATCAACCCAAAACAGTTTATTTTTGGTTATGAAGGTGAAGGCTGGATAAAATTTAGTGTGTAAAAGAAGCATGATGAGCAAAAAGATCAAATTATCGGATATTTCAACTGATCCTGAAGAAAAAATAACGAAAGAAGAAGCGGGCAAAGAGATGCTTGAGCTGACGGAAAAGCTGGCCGAAATTCAGAATAAATTATTTGCGCAAAAAAAGTATGATGTGCTGATTATTTTGCAGGGAATGGACGCTTCTGGAAAAGACAGCGCGGTGAAACACGTTTTTTCGGGCGTAAATCCGGCTGGTTGTCGCGTAAAATCTTTTAAAGCACCAACTGAAGAGGAGCGGGCGCATCATTTTTTGTGGCGCGTGAGCAAAGAAGCACCGGAAAAAGGCATGATCCAGATTTTTAACCGCTCGCAGTATGAGGATATTCTGGTGCCGAAAGTGAACAATTCAGCTGATGATAAACTGATCAAAGCGCGTTGTGAGGAAATCAACAGCTTTGAAGCTGGTTTGGTTCGGAACAATACGATTTTAATGAAATTCTATCTGCATATTTCTCACGAAAAACAATTGGAGAAACTGCAAATCCGCAAAACGGATGAATACAAACGCTGGAAATACCAGAAAGAAGATATTGCAGCCATCAGCAAACATGATGAATTTGCTAAGATTTACGAGTACATTTTTGAGCATTGTGCCGAAGCTGCACCTTGGAAAGTTATTCCAGCCGATAAAAAATGGTATAAAAACTATTTGATTTTAAGCGAAATTGTGGAAGAGCTGGAGAAGTATGAGATACATTACCCGAAAGTGGATTTGTAGGATTGCTGATTCTATTTTTTTTAGAATTGTCTATTTTAGTTTTCTTTTTTTTGGATTTTGACGATGAGAGAAGAAGGATATAATTTCAACTTCATCGTTTTTTTGTCGGTAATATAGCGTATTATGTTTTCCAACAACAGCTCTTCTAATATTCTTTTTGATATCTAACCGTTGAAGTAAAGTCGGATTTTTAGAAATAAAAGTTATTGTTTCTTCAAGGATTTTAGAAAAATTTCTGATTTCCTTTTCTGCCTAGTTTTCTTCAAGATACTTTATTGTAGCAGCTAATTCATCTAAAGCAAATCCAGTTCAAAATATTTTATAACCATTTTTCATACAACATTTTGATTTTACTATGCAGATGTAGGTTTCCTGCTTCCGCATCAACCAAACCTTTTTCTATCGCTTCTTTTTCATCTTCAGAAATAAAATTTCACCAATCTTTATGCTCTTGTTGCCTCAAATCCATTATTTTTTCAATAATAGTTGAGTTTTCCAATGTTGACAACCATTGAATCAATGCAAGTTTTTATTCTGTAAATTCAGTTCAGCATTCATCTTAATTGCCAGTTATATAATCTAAAATACAATAATTTTTGCCGTTAATACAATAGGTTTAATTATTGCAATCGTCATATAAAAGCGATTATTCCTTTCAAATCAAATCCTTAAAAACCTGGAACCGATAGCTACGTTGTTAAAAAAACACGTATAAAAACAGCATCATGGCTAAATTATTTGAACCGATCAAAATAAAAAGTGTAGAACTAAAAAACCGCATCGTAATTTCGCCAATGTGCGAATATTCAAGTGTTGATGGTTTTGCTAACGACTGGCATTTCGTACATCTCGGCAGTCGCGCAGTGGGCGGTGCCGGTTTGATTATTACCGAAGCTGCTGCTGTTTCTCCTGAAGGCAGAATCACGCCAGACGATTTAGGAATCTGGAAAGATGAACACATCACCGAACTGAAAAAAATTGTTGGTTTTATACACGATAGCGGATCAGTTGCCGGAATTCAACTGGCTCATGCCGGAAGGAAAGCAAGCCATCCATCTCCCTGGAAAGGCAGTCAGCTAATCCACAGCAACGCGCCGGAAGGCTGGCAAACGGTTGCTCCAAGTGCTATTTCGTATAAAGAAGGAACCGAGTTGCCGATTGCTTTGGACGAAGCTGGAATTGCAAAAGTGATTCAGGATTTTAAAGAAGCAACCAGAAGATCCATTGAGGTTGGTTTTAAAGTGATGGAACTGCACGCTGCGCATGGTTATTTGCTGCATCAGTTTTTATCGCCGTTAACCAATGAGCGGACGGATCAATACGGCGGTTCTTTTGAAAACCGGATTCGATTTTTACTGGAAGTTACCGCAGCAGTGCAGGAAGTTTGGCCGACTGATTTGCCTTTGTTTGTCCGAATTTCGGCTACAGATTGGGCAGAAGGTGGCTGGACAGCAGAAGAATCGGTAAAACTATCGGCTATATTAAAGGAAAAAGGCGTTGATCTGATGGATTGCTCTACCGCGGGTTTGGTTTCATGGCAAAAAATTCCGGCCGGACCAGCGTTTCAGGTTCCTTTTGCAGCACAAATTAAAAAAGAAACCGGCATTTTAACCGGAGCCGTTGGTTTGCTTACCGATGCCAAACAAATGGAAGAAATTTTGAAGAAGGGCGAAGCGGATTTAATTTTAATTGCCCGCGAATCATTACGTGATCCGTATTTTCCATTACATGCCGCCGCCGAATTAGGTGTTGATGTAGCATGGCCGGTTCAATATGATCGTGCAAAACATCAGCATAAATAAGCGTGATTTTTATGCGGTAAAAGAAGCATCAGCATTAATTTATATCGAAAAGCCATTATTCAAACTAATTTGAATGATGGCTTTTTTTGTATGATGATCTCTTCGGAAAATGGAAATCCGGCAGAACATATCATTCTGATACACTGTTTGAAAAACATGAGCAAGCTTATTTTATCAACTATCATTCTGATTTGTACAACTTTGCATTTATCAGCACAACAAAACCCGCATCGCGAAATTTGGCTGTTTACGGCTGATGCAGGCAATGCTTCTTTTATCAACCAAAAAGCGGCCTTAACGAATGCTGCCGGTTTAAAAGAACGTGATATTTTGGTTTATGAAATTGTTGGTTTGAAAGCCAACGAAAAAGCCTTTAAAAAATACAAAGCATTGGCACAAAAATTTACATTTATTTTGATTGGAAAAGATGGCGGTGAAAAATTGCGTTCTAACCAAGCAGTGAGTTTAGAAAAATTATACAACACAATTGACGATATGCCGATGCGGAAAAATGAGATGAAACAGAGCCGAAAAAATACCCGATAAAAACAGCATTTATAATTTACAAATCCTCACTGATGTGCCGGTATTTTTCAAAATGATATAATTTGGCCACATCAGATTTTAAATGTTTCAGCCAGCCAACGTTAAATAATAACACGGCAAGCAGCATCCCCAAAACCGGCGCGACCCAATAAAGCCAGTAGCCAGACCAAATGTTGCTAACAACTGCCGGCCCAAAACTACGTGCCGGATTAGTGCTGGTGCCCGAAACTGGTGCTTCTATAAAAACCATAATGCAGTAAATAATGGGCATCATAAATGGAGTAAAGTTTTTGATTGTATCGTGCGAAGTGAAATATATGATTACGGCAATCAATACAAAAGTTGTCCAGATTTCACCGATAAAAGCAGCATGAAGCGGAGCAGGAATTGTGGCACCAAAATCCATGCTTTTGCCTTCATCACCCCAAAAAAGTAAAGGCAAACAGCCCAAAGCTGCGCCTGCCATTTGCGCTAAAATAAAACCAAGCATGTTTTTAAACTGCATGTTTTTTCGCAGCCAGAAAGCAATACTAACCACCGGGTTAATATGCGCGCCACTGATTTTGCCAACCGGGGAAATGGTGATTAAACAACCTGTTGTGCCAAATAAAAAACCTGAAATTGCCCTTCTGGTGCCGGCATCAGGAATTAGTTTGATAATGGTTGACCCTTTTCCGTTGATAAAAATTACTACAGATAAACCAACCAAAACCAGCAAAGCTGTACCTGCAAATTCTGATAAATATGCTTTGAGAAATTTTGTGTCCATTAAAACTATTTAAAGGTTTCCCACCATTTATTCACGCAGGATTGGCCGTTATAAATGTAAGTTTCTCCGGGCTGCGGCACTAATAATTTAAGGTTTTTCTGTTGAGAAAGTTCCATCAACCGCTCAATCGGTTGTGTCCAGGCATGAAAAGCGAGGTTAAACAATCCCCAATGTATCGGCATCATCAGGTTGGCATTTAAGGCTAAAAACGCATCCGAAGCATGATCCGGCCCCATGTGGATGTCTTTCCAAAGCTCATTGGAAGCACCAATTTCCAGCATGGCAATGTCGAACGGGCCATACTTGTCGCCAATAGTTTTAAACAGCGGGTGCATACCAGAATCCGCACCAAAATAAACATTGTGTTTTGGGCCTTTAATGATGTAAGAAGCCCAAAGCGTGGTATTACGGTTGCGCAAACCTCTGCCCGAAAAATGGCGTGCCGGCGCAGCAATCAATTTAAAACCAGGCCAGATTTCGTTTTCCTGCCACCAATCAAACTCTGTAATTTGGTTTTTGGGAATGCCCCAATTGTTTAAAATCTTACCAACGCCCAGCGAGCAGAAAAACGGAATGCTTCTTTTACCCAGTATTTTTACGGTTTTTCTGTCGAGGTGATCAAAGTGATCGTGGGAAATAATTACGCCATCAATGTGAGGTAAATCATCTAAAGCAATTGGAGCAGGAAAAAACCGTTTCGGCCCTAAAAACTGAAAAGGCGAAGCCCGTTGTACCCAAACCGGATCAGTTAAAATGCGCTTTCCATCAATCTCGATCAGCAGGGACGAATGACCGATTAAAGTGACGCGCAACTCACCTTTCGGCAGATTTTGTAATAAGTTTAGATCAGCTGGAAACGGACCTGGCTGTACTCGCGGTGTACGGTTGGGATGATTTTTTCGGTATTCCTTTAAAACATTGAAAAAGCCTGCTGAGAAACCGGTTTGCGTAGGAATTGGATTGACGAAAACTTTACCGTTGAAATTGGGCGAGTTGTACATGGAGTTAGAAACAGGGAATTTGAGGTTTTGGTTTGGTACTAATTTTTACCTTATAAAAGAAGTATGAATAAACAGGAAAGGCTGCCAATTGGCAGCCTTTCCTGTTTATTCATACCAATATTTATTTATAATATTTGTCTGTAACTGTCCTCGCACCGGAGGATCCTAACACTTGGTATTGGAAGCTAAATAATTCTATTGCCTGTGCGTAAGTATAACTGGCTGTTGAACTATAACCCCCAGCAACGATAGATGGAGCTGTAGTTAAAGTAATACTATTGGCTGTTAAAATACTTGTCAAGTCATCTGCTTGTATGGTTACATTAAAATTTGAATAGGCGGCGGTAGTACCAGTACCGGTTTTTGTAAATGTAACATCATATCTGATTGTACCAGTATAATAACCACTATAATCAGCATAAAATTCAGTAGTAGAAATAGGTACAAAAGTAGCTGATTGCCCCGTATAATTACCACTTGCAGGCAGCCTTGTATAATCATGCTTATAAGTACCAGCAAAATCATTACCAATGATATGGTAATAGTGTACACCAAAATTACCACTAATTATACCAACAGAAGTAGTTACAATTTTTATTGGCAACTGATAGCTTTTTGAGGCATCAAGTAGGTTTTTATAAATAGTTAAGGTAACATTAGCTAAGCGTTGGCCAGCCTTTATTGTAACTGTGGTAGCAGACAGTTTGTAGGCAGTAGTTGGCATTGTTACATAACCTACTGCTGGATCAGCTATTATCAAAGAATTATCTACAGCTAAATTAACGGTTACATCACTTGTTGGAGGGCTTGGTGAAGCAACGTTTACCTGAAAGGTTGTAGCTATAGTATCAGATGTAGCAGTGATTGCATCATGTGAAAAGTATGCTTTACCACTTTCCACCAATTCTACTGTTGTTCCTAAATTAGAAAAGTCAACATTAGGTTTATCCTTCAAGCACGAAGAAAATGCTAATGTAAGGACACCCAATATAATTATTATTTTTTTCATGTTTTTCAAATTATAATTTCTATAAATATGGATTACGGCATCCAGAATATCTTTGAAGTAAGAATATCATTAGCTGTACCACCAGAAGGTACATTTGCACTATTATAGCTTATTTCAGAAGCTGGGTAAGGTAACCTGTAAGGTATGTGCGTTGCTGTATTTCCAGGATAAATAGATACTGGCAGGTCAGTCGGAATACCTAATCTTCTCCAATCGCTGTAAGATTCTAACGGATCGTAAGTATTACAAGCAGCCCATTTTTGTGTAATAATTGTTTGTAGCGCATTTGATGAATTGGATAAATTAGTAAGTGCATTAGCTTGAGATGTATAGGTTTCTGCTGCTGCTGCATAATTGGTTACACCTAATATCCGGAATGATTCTGACACAGCACTTTTGTAAGTGGTTGCCACCGTGCCACCTAAATAACCACGTTGTATGGCTTCTGCTTGTAAAAACAAACTTTCAAATGCAGGCAGAATTACAGCATCTTGATTTGACCCTTTAAGAACACCCGTAGTAGTATAACCAGTGCCTCGTATTGCTGAAATATTAGCATTAGGATCTGCTGTTGTAGCTCCATAGGTTCGGCCAACTACTTTACCACTGGCTATGGGCGCATAAAAACAGGTAACCCGTGGATCATTATTATTGTTATAAAAATTTGCAGCGTAAGAGTTTGCTCTGAAATATAATGTGTTATAACCATTGGAGCCAACAGCGTTAGCAATAACATCATAATAAAAAGGGTTTTCTTGTGCATCAGAAGCATTTGAGTATCCTGGATTTATTGCAGCATCTTCACCTGCAGCTAAAAAGTCTGCTGTTGTCATAGAAGATAATGCTGTTTTTACAGCTGCACTTCCAATACCACCTTGCGTCTGGCGCATCAGCATTTTTAATTTTAATGTTTTAGCAAATTTCCTCCATTTAGTCATATCTCCTTTAAACATTATATCATAGTTACCAGGACTTGTGGCGGCAGAAGAATTAGCGCTGATTATAGTTACTGCTGAATCTAATTTTGCAATACAGCTTTGATAAATAGTGCTGGCATCATCATATTTATAAGAAAATTGCGCATTAGTTGTTGATGCCTGACTATAAGGAGCATTGTTATATAAATCAACTATTCGTTGATAAACAAAAGCTGTCATGATCATGCTTATAGCTCTGTAGTTGGCTTGTGAGGGCGTTGTTCCAGATTCTGTTAATAATAAGTTATAATTTTTTAAATTAATGTACGCAAAGTTCCAGTTTGAATTATAACTACTGCTATTAAGCTGATACAATACATAGGTAGTACTTGGTGTATATCCTCCGCCTTGTGTCCAATACCCCATCCAATTATTTAAAACATCAGTATAACTTCCACCGCCCGGTGAATTCGATGTAGTGTTTGCTGTACCACCATATATTAAATTGGCTGTATTAGTTAAGGTAGAACTAAGAGTATATTTAGGGTCTACAGATGTAGCTGTATTAGGGTTGTTGTTAATATCAAAAGTGCCTTTTTTACATCCAGCACCTAATATAGTTATCAAAAGTAAAGCTAACCCTACTTTTTGCTTTAATATTATTTTTATATTCATTTTCTTTTTTCTTAAAAGGTTACAGATAAAGTGGCGCTATAAAACCTGGTTACTGGTGCTTGATTTACGCTGGTGTAACCTACTGCATTTCCGGTATCTTCACTGTATTCAGGGTCAGTCCATTTATTGGTAGAGGGGCGGAACATGAGTAAGTTACGGCCGGAGACAGAAATTGTAGCACGCTTTACATATCTAACACGTTTTAACCATTGCTGTGGTACATTATAAGCTAAGGCTGCTTCTCTAAGTTTCCATGCAGCTGCGCTGGTTACATAATTGGCATCAACGCTGTTATATAAGGTTGGCCAGAAAAGAAAGTTACCATCTTGAACTTCAACGTTAGTATTATTAACATAATTTCCGTTTGCATCTTTATATACAGAATTAGGGAATACAAAGCGCTGGCGCCCGGCAACTGCAGTAGTAGAACCAACACCACTGTGATCAAGTGTGTTACCAATTTGGTTATAAATTACATGGCCGCTTCTATAATCAATTGTAGTGCTAAATGTGAAGTTTTTATAGCTAACAGATGAGCTGATACCTACGATATCTTTTGGTGTTGCACGGCCTAAAATACTTAACGCATTAGCTCTTGTAGGCAAACCTGTATTTGCATCTACAATTACTTTTCCGGTTGCAGGGTCTCTCGTCCAATCGAAACCTTCAATCATTTGCATAGACTGGCCCACAACTGCATAAGTGTTATAACCTATATTTAGCGAATTTACACCTGAAACAATTGAATTAACTTTGCTTTCATTAACAGTCCAGTTAACTTTTGCATTCCAGGTAACTGCATGTGATTTGATAATTGTACCACCTAAATCCAGTTCTATACCTTTATTAGTAGTGTTGGCTGCATTTAATAAAGCTTGTCCAAATCCTGAAGCTCTGGAAACTTGTGCGTACACAATTCCGTCTTTGGTAGTTGATCTATAAACGGAAGCTCCAAAGGTAATTCTGTCTTTGAAAAACCCTGTTTCTAATCCCAGCTCATCCTCTGTAATTTTCTCTGGTTTAATATCCGGGTTAGCAATGGTTGTGGAGAGTGAATATCCGGATATTCCTGAACTTGAGTACGGGAAGCCAGAAGCAATACCTATAGTAGGTGTTGTTTGGTAAGCACCATAAGCAATATATTGAGATCCATTTGATAAAGCTGATATATTACCAGTTAAAGAATGAGCAAACCGTAATTTAGCAAAGCTTAGGATATCATTTTGAGTAATGCTTTTAAACATTTCACTTAAAAGTAATGATCCGTCAAAAGAGTAATATGGAATGTAGCGGTTTGCTCTGGAAAGCCTGGAATCTAAATCTGTTCTAAAAGATCCATTTACAAAAGCATAGTTTTTGTAACTAAATCCTGCCGTGCCAAAATATCCTATTTTACGCGCTTCATCCGAATATTGCCCTGTAACATTTGGTGTAGAGGCAAAATTTGAAGTATTGTAAGGCAGGAAGTTTAATGCAGTTGTGCCAATTGGGGTATAAGTGATTTTGTTTTCCAGATAAGCGATACCTAACGTACCTGTAAAATTAAAATCCTGATTGATTTTAGTATTAAAGTTGGCTAAAAGGTCAGAACTGAACAATATATTGTTAGAATTCAGGGTACCATATGAAGGCAAGAGATCTGTAGCAGATGCCTTAATACCTGCGTCAGTAGATGGAATTAAAACAGACCCATCTGCGTTAGTGTAATTGGTAATGTTATTGGTATGCGTATAAGGACTAAATGTTATACCAGCGTCTTTATATTCATATCTTCTACTGGTATTATCCACAGAAGCACGATAAGTTAAATCGAACCATTTAAATGGTTTTAAGCTTAATGCAAGGTTAGCATTAATGTGGTCTTCTGCATTAGTCTGTCTTATTTCATTAATAATCTGTCCTGGGCTAATATAATAGTCATTGTAGTAATTATCTACATTGCCCCACATAGAATTAGGATTTTTAAGAATATCTACAGGAATAAAAGTAGGCGATTCAAGCAGGTCATTATAAACGGTACCAGTAGCAGTAGTAGTGGTTGTTCTACGAGTATAAGCAGCGGAATAGTTAGCGGAGAATATACCATATTTTTTATCGCCACTTACACGAAAGACGTCTCTTCGGCCTTTATCTCCAGGCATTACTGATGTAGTACTTAAATCTTGAAAAGACATTAAGAAATTTCCAGTTTCATCGCTGGAAGCGAATGAAAAGTTGTTTTGAAGCGTTACCCCGGTGTCAAAAAAGTCTCTTTTTTGATTTTTATCTGCACTATAAGGTACCATTAGTACAGAACCATCAGATGCAGGTCGCCCAAGAGGGACTGATTTGCCATTGTATAATGGGCCATAACTTTGATTTTCGTACGGTATATAATAGGATAAATCATTGAAATCATAAACAGTGCGCTCGCCACCATTGCTGCCATAACTGTATTGCATGGAAGGCAGGTAGGCAACTTTTTCAATCTGTGTAGTTTGTGATAGCGTAATGGTAGGTGTTTTAGAACCTGAACCATGCTTTGTTG
The DNA here is from genome assembly GCA_050954865.1 of Janthinobacterium lividum. Classification (GTDB taxonomy): domain Bacteria; phylum Bacteroidota; class Bacteroidia; order Sphingobacteriales; family Sphingobacteriaceae; genus Mucilaginibacter_A. Next base: position 15,229 of record JBPBQN010000165.1, read on the forward strand.
TAATTACAATAACCCCATTTGATGCGTCAGAACCGTATACAGCAGAAGCACTTGATCCCTTTAGAATCGTAGTAGATTCAATGTCTTCAGGGTTTAGGGTACTAATATCACTGTAGTAGATGGAACCATCTACTACGATTAAAGGCTGATTATTACCAGTAATTGAACGGGTTCCACGTAGCGTAATACGAGTTGGTGCAAATAAGCCATTGTTGGTAGTATTTACTTGTAATCCGGAAACCTTACCAGTTAACCCATTAGCAAGGCTGATAGGTTTGGCTGTAGTGATATCTGCACCAGAAACTTTTGTGGTAGAGTAGCCTAATGAGGCTGCTTGCCTTTTTACACCAAATGAAGTTACTACCACTTCAGTTAATTGTTTGTTACTTGAAGCTAACACAGCATTTACAGTGGCAGATGTACCAACCGGCACTTCAACTGTGTTGGCACCGATAAAGCTAAAAATAAGAATAGAATTTGGTGGAACAGCATTTAAGGTAAAACGGCCGTCAGATCCGGTTTGAGTGCCTTTGGTTGTTCCTTTTACGATAACAGACACGCCAGGCATGGTTTGGTTGTCCTCCCTAGCTGTAACTGTACCGGTAATTGTGCGATTCTGTGCAAAAACCTGCGAGGCAAATAAGAGCAAGAAAACTACACTTACATGTAGAAGTTTTTTCATGTTTTGTTTAGTTAATTAAGTTTTAGATGTTAAAGAATGTTAAAGTTAGCAAGTAAACTGGAAATGTTACAATTTATTATCAAAAATTTAACAAAAACATTGATTTTTTGATGAAAACTCTATAAAACTTAAATTTTATGTAAATCAAATAAGTTAAATAAATTAATTAGGTCAATATTTAATTTTATTATATATTAATTATTATTATAATAAACTGATTATCAATCATATAATATATAAATACATTTTTTATTTTTTTAGAATATTTGCATTTTTCAAAACTTAAAGTATATTTAAATCATCAATTTTTTGTAAATCCAACAAATTTACGCCGCTCTCCTCCCGGAAAATGGCAGAATTAAACTTTGCGTTCCAAACCACTTCTTCATCGGTGTAAGAAGTGCGCGGATGAACGGTTTGCAAAAAGTTGTCGTCAAAAGCTTTCAGCATCACCAGAAATTCGGCTTCAATGGTTTTTAAAAAGTTTTCGTCCATGGTTTTTAGCGGACTGTCTTCTGTAATCGGATGTACAACCGCCCAGCTCAGCGTAAGTAAACCAATGCTGTTACGCGCTAATTCAAGCGGTAAAAATTGTCTAACAAATTTTCCATCAACCATTGCATTATAAGTTAACGAAATAGAAACTTCTACCTCAATTAGTTGATTGCTACGAAGATTAGCCAACCGGAACATTAAACCGGTCATATCTTTATAAGCCCAATCCTAAATCGTTCTGAACTTTTGGTTTTATTTTCATATTTGGTTGACGCTTCTTTTACCGGTATAAAATCGGTTTCAAATAAAGCAGATTAGGATTGATATTAAAAAGAAAATCAACAACAATAATGCTGTTTTTATCACCATTTTTTCAGGCTGATTAAGTTTAAAAACGATAATGATTTGTGCAACCTGTATTTTTTTTGATCTTTGTTAAATGCCTGTTTTCAGCGCAAATAAATTTGTAATTTAATCAGGCAAATCCATCAGAAACAAAATGTAGCGCATTTACACTGTATTTCTGCTTTAGCATACTGTTTTTATCTACCAAAATTACATGAAAGCCATCTTAAATCATTTATTTGAGAACAGAAGTTTTACAAAAGAAGAATCAAAAAATATCCTGATCAGCATGGCGCACGGCCAGTATAATCCGGCGCAGATGGCTGCTTTTATTACCGCTTATTGTATGCGCAGCAGCACGGTGGACGAGATGGAAGGTTTTAGAGATGCGATGCTGGAACTTTGTGTGCCGATTGATTTAGAGATAGAAAACTTAATTGATTTATGCGGAACCGGCGGTGATGGGAAAGATACTTTCAACATTTCTACGCTGGCATCTTTTGTGGTGGCCGGCGCAGGCTACAAAGTGGCCAAACACGGCAATTACGGCGTTTCTTCTGGTTCGGGTTCTTCCAATGTGATGGAATATCTGGGTTATCAGTTTACCAATAATCAGGATCAGCTTAAAAAAAGCATCAATACGGCCGGAATTTGCTTTCTGCATGCGCCTTTGTTTAATCCGGCCATGAAAATTATTGCTCCAATCCGGAAAGAACTGGCTGTAAAAACGTTTTTCAACATGCTGGGGCCGATGGTTAATCCGGCAAAACCAAAAAACCAAATGGTTGGTGTTTTTAGTTTGGAGCTGGCCCGCGTTTACGCTTATTTATATCAAAAAACGGATAAGAATTATACGATTGTTCATGCTTTGGATGGTTATGATGAAATTTCGCTGACTTGTGATTTCAAAACTTTTTCCAACTCAGGCGAGCAAATTTATAAAATTGATGATTTAGGTTTTGCAAAACTCGATCCCGCACAAATCAGCAGCGGCCATACCGTACCCGAAGCGGCTGCTGTTTTTACCAGTGTTTTAAATAATGAAGCAACCGAAGCACAAGCCAACGTGGTACTTTGCAACGCAGCGATGGCCATTAAAACGATCTGCCCGGAAAAATCATTTTCAAACTGTTTTGAGGAAGCAAGTGTATCTTTGCAAAACAAAAAAGCATTAAACAGTTTTAAATTACTATTGCAAAATTAAACATGATGAAAATTAAAGTTTGCGGTATGAAATTTCCGGATAACATCCGGGCAGTTGCGGCTTTAGAGCCGGATTTTTTTGGGTTGATTTTTTATCCGCATTCGCCGCGCTTTGTGGGCTATGAGGTTGATGAAGAATTAGCCATGCTTCGTTTACCGGCAAAAAAAGTGGGTGTTTTTGTGGATAAAGATTTCAGCACGATTAAAAGTATCATCGAAAAATATCAGCTCGATATGGTGCAGCTTCACGGAAACGAATCCGCAGAAACCTGTGCTGCTTTAAAAAAATCGGTTGGCGTAATTAAAGCTTTTGGCGTGGATGAAAACTTTGATTTTGATCAGCTGAAAGCTTACGAGAATTCTGTTGATTACTTTTTATTTGATACCAAAACAGTTGTTCACGGCGGATCAGGAAAAAGTTTCGACTGGCATGTTTTGGAAAAATATCAGCTTAATGTTCCGTTTTTTATCAGCGGCGGTTTAAATAATGAAAACATCAGTTCTGCATTGCAGTTTAAACATCCGGCTTTTTACGGATTGGATTTAAACAGTCGGTTTGAAGATGAACCCGGCGTAAAAAATATTGAAAAACTGAAGGAAGCTTTTGATTTGATTAGAGCTGAAAATGTATAAATTCCTTCAACATAAAACCTGTAGCAAATGAAATTTGGCGTTGATGAACAAGGTTATTACGGTGATTTCGGCGGTGCGTACATACCCGAAATGCTTTACCCGAATATTGAAGAATTAAAGCAGCAATATCTGGAAATTACAACCGATGCTGCTTTTATCGATGAATTTAATCAGCTGATGCGCGATTATGTTGGCCGGCCGTCGCCGCTGTATTTTGCCAAACGCACTTCGGATTTGTACGGAGCCAATATTTATTTTAAACGGGAAGATTTAAATCATACTGGTTCGCACAAAATCAATAATGCTATTGGCCAGATTTTGCTGGCGCAGCGCTTGGGCAAAAAACGCATTATTGCAGAAACCGGAGCCGGACAGCATGGTGTGGCAACCGCAACGGTTTGTGCTTTAAAAAACATTGAATGCGTGGTTTACATGGGTGAAGTTGATATTGAGCGACAGGCGCCAAACGTTGCCCGTATGAAAATGCTTGGTGCAACCGTTATCCCGGCAACTTCGGGCAGCAAAACGTTAAAAGATGCTACCAACGAAGCTATGCGCGATTGGATTAACAATCCGGAAGATACGCATTACATTATTGGTTCGGTGGTTGGGCCGTATCCATATCCAGAAATGGTGGCGCGTTTTCAGGCAATTATTTCCCAAGAAACCCGCAAACAATTATTGCAGCAAACCGGCAGCGAACTACCAGATTATGCGGTTGCCTGCGTGGGCGGCGGCAGCAATGCAATGGGCATGTTTTACCATTTTCTGGATGAACAAAGCGTAAAATTGGTAGCAGTAGAAGCCGCGGGAAGAGGAATTGACACAGGCGAATCCGCAGCAACCACTTATTTGGGCAAAGAAGGCGTTTTACATGGAAGTCGTACTATTTTGATGCAAACAGATGACGGTCAAGTGGTAGAACCTTATTCTATTTCTGCCGGTTTGGATTATCCCGGAATCGGGCCGCAACACGCACATTTGTATAAAATAAAACGTGCAGAATATGTAAGCATTACTGATGATGAAGCGATGGACGCCGGTTTGGAATGTTCTCGTTTGGAAGGAATTATACCGGCGATAGAAACCGCACACGCTTTGGCTCAGCTTAAAAAAATGAAGTTTAAAGGTGATGAAAATGTAGTAGTTTGTCTTTCCGGCCGCGGCGACAAAGATTTAACAACTTATATCAACCATTTCGGGTTTTAGTAAGAAGAATTGCTTTGCTGAAATTTGTTATGCCAAACTTATTTCAGCATCTCATCACAAAAGCTTCAACTTGGCAGGAGAGATTCTGAAACAAGTTCAGTATGACAAAGCGAAATTCATCTTCCTTCAAAATATCAACATAAAACGGATACTGTTTTTATCGGCATAAAAACAGTATCAATTCAATTTCAATAAAAATGATGAACCGGCTGAACCAGCTTTTCTCTACCCAAAAAGGAAACCTTTTATCTATTTATTATACAGCTGGTTTTCCAGATTTAAATTCGACAGTTGATATAGCCGAAGCTTTGGAAAAGGCCGGTGCAGATTTTCTGGAAATCGGTTTTCCATATTCCGATCCGGTTGCCGACGGGCCAACGATTCAGCACAGTTCGCAAACCGCTTTAAATAACGGAATGAACCTGAATTTACTTTTTGAACAGCTGAAAGATTTGCGCAAATGTGTTACCATCCCAATTTTGCTGATGGGTTATTTTAATCCTGTGGTTCAATTTGGAGTAGAAAAATTTTGTAAAAAAGCTGTTGAAGTTGGTGTGGACGGCGTGATTATTCCGGATTTGCCAATGTACGAATATGAGAATTTATACAAGCAACATTTCCTGGATAACAACCTGAGCAATATATTTTTGGTTACGCCGGTTACTTCGGAAGATCGGATCCGGAAAATTGACGCGTTAAGTCAGAGTTTTATTTACCTGCTTTCTTCATCTTCCATCACCGGAAAAAACCTGGAAGTTTCGGATACGGTTGAATTGTATTTTGAGCGGATCAAAAAAATGCAACTAAAAAATCCGGCTATTATTGGATTTGGAATTTCCGGTCACGCTGCGTTTTCAAAGGCTTGCAAATATGCAAACGGCGCTATTGTGGGCAGTGCTTTCGTAAAAATGCTGGCTCAGGAAAAAAACTATCTGGATGAAATTCCTGATTTTATTCATCAGATTAAAAATGATGTTTCAATAACTGCTTAAATTCTGGATGCTTCTTTTAGCACCTGTTTTTAAGTCGACACTAATTTTTAGTCGATAAAAACAGCATCATATTTTTATCAAACAAAAATTGGTTTGATGCTTGCAATTATAAGTTTGAACAATTTAAAAATTCAAACTCATGAACGCAAATACTTCCAGCAAAACTATCAATCAAACTACACAATTTTTAGCTAATGGCCACACGGTTTCATTACTTTTTCATTATCATGCTAACTTCAAAATCGGTGATGTTATTGAAGTAACTGCACAAGTAGAAGATATGCAACTACTTGTACCACAGCATCATGGAGATTATTTTGCTTTTGATTTGGAAATTTGGGATGATCGCATTCGCTTGTATTGCGATTCGATGAAAGAACTGCAAAACTACTCATCAAAAGGTGCGGTTTTCCAATTTAAAATCCGTGATATTTCGCTTTTTGCAAACCGTTTTATCAAAACCAACAATCAAAAAATGTATAATTAATTCCCGGTAATTGGGTAAGATTTTTCCCAATTTTACCAGCGCATAATTTGTTAATTTGATCCTGCTCAAACAAAAGCATTAATTATGTTTTAAAAGATAAAAAGCTAAAAACATAAATATGTCAACAGAACCAGAAAATCAGGAAAAAGAAGAAACAAAATTAACTCCAAAAGACAACGAAGAACTGGCAAAAGAAATTCCAACAGTGACGCCGGGCGACGACAATTTAGAGCCAGAAATTAACAAAGAAGAGGAAGATAAATAGAAAAAGGTGCAAATTACTTGCACCTTTTTCTATTTTTTAGCTTTGCGATTTGATGCTTTCTAAAGCATCAACGCTGGTAAAATCTGTTTTCCGGCCAAGCAGTTTAAAATTTTCGGCTACTATTTCTGTAGTGTATTTTTTAACACCTTCTCTAGATTCAAAAGACCGGGTTTTTAATTTGCCTTCGATGTAAACTAGTTTTCCTTTGTTTAACATTTGCTGGGCAATGTCGGCCAAACCGCGCCACAAAACAATATTGTGCCACTCCGTTAGTTCTGATCTTTTTCCGTCTTTTAATACAATTTCTGATGTGGCTAACGGGAAACTGGCTACAGCAACACCATCTTCCAGGTGTCTGTATTCAGGATCTTTACCTAAATGTCCTACTAAAATTACTTTGTTGATACCTGACATGATTTTAAATTATTGGGTTGAACGAAGTCGCTAAACAGATAATCATTGGATACGGCGATTAATAAAATGGTATGGCTAACTATTAGCGCTAAGACTGAAACTGCAATTTAAGCAGAAAGTTTGGTGATTTTGATCAGGAAAAGTATTTTCTTTTCAGCTATTTTTTTAAACAGAAGTTCGTTTTTTTAAACCAGATTCTCAGGTAACTTATATCGTGTAGGTTCTATCTTATCTAAAACGTTTTGTTTTAGTAGTTAAGCATGAAGTTAATATTATCAATATAATAAATTTTAGTTTGTTCTGTTAAGTTTTAGCTAATAGAATTTGGTTTAGCAATGAATTTTTACAGAATTCTAAAAAATAAAGATTGATTATATAATTGTACTACAGGAAGCATATATTCGTCTTACAGCTATAATTTATTTCTTCTAAATAAGCAATGGAGCAAATCGAAACTGACCAGCAAGGATTGTATGACCCGCAATTTGAGCACGATGCCTGTGGTACAGGTTTTATAACCCATATTAATGGACACAAATCGCACAATATCATTACGGATGCATTGACCATGCTTGAAAACATGGAACATCGGGGTGCCTGCGGATGTGATCCGGATTCTGGTGATGGTGCCGGTTTGTTAATTCAAATCCCACACGGTTTTTTGCTGGATGAATGTACTGCGGATGAAATTTCTTTAAAAGAGCCGGGCGAATACGGCATTGGTATGCTGTTTTTACCCAAAGATTCTACGGTAAAAAAAGCATGTCGCACCATCATTCAGCAGGCTTGTGATAAATTAGGTTTTCAGATTTTAGGCTACCGAAAAGTACCGGTTGATTCTGCTGTTATTGGAGAAACTGCCCGCGCGGCCGAACCAAATGTAGAGCAATTGTTTATAGCGAGGCCACAACACATCCATAATGCTGATGATTTTGAACGTAAATTGTATGTGCTGCGTCGTTTAATTACCAAAACTGTAAACGAAACCATTAAAACTGGTGCGGATCATTTTTATTTTACATCTTTTTCCTGTAAAGTTATCGTTTATAAAGGTCAGCTGACGACTTATCAAGTTCGGCAATATTACACAGATTTAAGTGATGAACGCGTTACTTCCGGTTTCGGGATGATCCATTCGCGGTTTTCTACCAATACTTTTCCTTCCTGGAAACTGGCTCAGCCTTTTCGTTTTATCGCTCATAATGGCGAAATCAATACACTTACCGGCAATCTAAACTGGTTTTATTCGGGTATTCGTTCCTACGTTTCTCCTTATTTTACTAAAGAGGAAATGGAAATTTTATTTCCTGTAATAGATAATAACCAGTCAGATTCTGCCTGTTTAGATAACGTGGTAGAAGTGTTGTTGCATTCCGGTCGTTCTTTACCGCATGTCATGATGATGCTGGTTCCGGAAGCCTGGGACGGCAACGAACAAATGGACCCGCTAAAAAAAGCATTCTACGAATACCACGCCACGCTGATGGAACCGTGGGATGGTCCGGCCGCATTGAATTTTACAGACGGAAAAATTATTGGTGCTTTGCTAGATCGAAATGGTTTGCGTCCGCTGCGTTACGTAGTTACAAATGATGGCCGTGTCATTGTTGCCTCAGAAGCAGGCGTTTTGCCTTTGGATGAAAAAACAGTGGTAAAAAAAGGCCGTTTACAACCAGGCAAAATGTTTCTGGTTGATACCACGCAAGGCAAAATCATCACGGATGAAGAAATTAAAAAACAAATAACTAGCAGGCAACCTTATGGCCGCTGGTTAGAAAATTATAAAATCCGGCTGGATGAGCTAGCCGAGCCACGCGTTTCTTTCACCAATCTAACCAAAGATTCTGTATTTAAATACCAACAGGTTTTTGGCTATACGCGGGAAGACATCGAAACCATTATCAAACCAATGGCTACCGATGGCAAAGAGCCAATCGGTTCAATGGGAACGGATGTTCCGCTGGCGGTTTTGTCTGATCGGCCACAACATATTTCCAGTTATTTCAAGCAGTTTTTTGCACAGGTTACTAATCCGCCGATTGATCCAATCCGCGAGCGTTTGGTAATGAGTTTGGTCACTTTTATTGGCAACAATGGAAATTTACTGGATGAAGATAAAATGCACTGCCATTGTGTAGAGCATAATCAGCCGATTTTGCACGATTACGAGCTGGAAAAACTGCGCAGTATTGATACCGGTTTGTTTCACGCTAAAACCTTGCAAACTTATTTTAAAGCTGATAACCTGCCGGGATCATTGGCAAACGGCCTGAACAGACTTTGCCGTTATGCAGAAGATGCCGTTCAGGATGGCTTTGAAGTGTTGATTTTGTCTGATCGTGCTATTGATTCTGAACATGCGCCGATACCTTCTTTGCTGGCCGTTTCTGCTATCCATCATCACCTGATACAAAAAGGTTTACGCGGAGCGGTAGGTTTGGTAGTTGAGGCCGGCGATATCTGGGAAGTTCATCATTTTGCCTGTTTGCTGGCTTTTGGTGCAACGGCTATCAATCCGTATCTGGCACTGGCTACCATCAATACCTTATCAAAAGAAGGAAAAATGGAAAGTGCGCTGGATGTTCCTTCACTTTCCAAAAACTATATCAAAGCAGTTTGCGATGGTTTGCTGAAGATTTTCTCCAAAATGGGAATTTCTACTTTGCAATCTTATCATGGTTCCCAAGTTTTTGAAATCCTGGGAATTAACAAAGAGGTTGTAAATAAATATTTTACCGGTGGCATTACGCGTATCGGTGGTTTGGGTTTGGATGAAATTGCCCGCGAAACTTTGTGCAAACATGTAAACGGTTTCAACAGCTCCAAAAAAGAAACGCAGTTATTACCAGAAGGAGGCATTTATCAGTGGAAACGCAGGGGAGAAGCACATTTGTTTAACCCGGAAACAGTGCATTTATTGCAACACGCCACCCGCACACAAGATTACGAAGTTTATAAAAGATATGCCAAACTGATTAATGAGCAAACCGAAAAGATGTACACCATCCGCGGTTTGCTGGATTTTGCCCATCACCGGGAAGCAGTTTCAATTGATGAAGTAGAATCTGCAGCAAGCATCATGAAACGTTTTGCAACTGGTGCGATGTCTTTCGGTTCCATTTCTCACGAAGCACACAGTACCATTGCTATCGCGATGAACCGTATTGGTGGAAAAAGTAATACTGGCGAAGGTGGCGAAGATGAAATTAGATATGTGCCGCTGGAAAACGGTGATTCTATGCGTTCTTCTATCAAACAAATTGCTTCGGCGCGTTTCGGTGTAACTTCAAATTATTTAACCAATGCGGATGAATTGCAGATCAAAATGGCGCAAGGTGCAAAACCGGGAGAAGGCGGACAATTGCCAGGGCATAAAGTGGACGCCTGGATTGCGAAAGTACGCCATGCCACGCCTGGGGTTGGCTTGATTTCTCCGCCGCCGCACCACGATATTTACTCGATTGAGGATTTAGCGCAGTTAATTTTCGATCTGAAAAATGCCAATCGTGCAGCTAGAATCAACGTAAAACTGGTTTCTAAAGCTGGTGTTGGTACCATTGCAGCCGGCGTTGCTAAAGCGCATGCCGATGTGATTTTGATTGCCGGAAGCGATGGCGGAACAGGTGCTTCGCCAATCAGTTCGGTAAAGCACGCTGGTTTACCTTGGGAACTGGGTTTATCCGAAGCACACCAAACTTTAGTTCGGAACAAGTTAAGAAGCCGTGTGATTTTACAGGCCGACGGACAAATGAAAACCGGAAAAGATTTGGCCATTGCTGCCCTATTAGGTGCAGAAGAATGGGGCGTTGCCACAGCAGCTTTGGTTGCCGGCGGTTGCATCATGATGCGGAAATGCCATTTAAATACTTGTCCGGTTGGCGTAGCTACGCAAGATCCTGATCTGCGAAAATTATTTAGTGGACGGCCGGAACACGTAGTTAATCTGTTTCAGTTTTTGGCTGAAGAACTACGCGAAATTATGGCTGAACTGGGTTTTAAAACTATTAATGAAATGGTTGGCCGCGTTCAGTTTTTAAAAGTTCGTGAAAATTTGGGTCATTGGAAAGCCAAAACAATTGATCTTTCTGCTTTGCTGCATCCCGTAAGTAATGCACGCGAGATGACTTTGTACAACAGCGAAACGCAGGATCACGGCATGGATGAGATCATCGACTGGAAATTATTTGAACAGGCAAAACCTGCTTTGGAAAACCTGATGCCTGTATATGCTTCTTTTACCGTTAAAAATACGAATCGTACGGTTGGCACTTTGTTATCCAATGAAATATCTAAAATTTATGGTTCGCCAGGTTTGCCTGCAGGACTAATCAATTATAAATTTACTGGTTCTGCCGGACAAAGTTTTGGTGCTTTTTCTACCAAAGGCCTTTCTTTTGAGCTGGAAGGTGAAGCCAATGATTATGTTGGAAAAGGGCTTTGCGGTGCACAAATCGCAATTTATCCTCCTAAAAACAGTATGTTTAAAGCGGAAGAAAATATTTTAGTTGGCAATGTGGTGCTTTACGGTGCTACTTCCGGCGAGTTGTTTGTTCGCGGACAAGCTGGCGAACGTTTTGCCGTTCGGAACTCTGGTGCTACAGCTGTTGTGGAAGGCATTGGCGATCACGGCTGCGAATACATGACTGGCGGCCGCGCTTTAATCCTTGGAAAAACCGGAAGAAATTTTGCTGCTGGAATGAGTGGTGGAATTGCCTGGGTTTATGATGAAGACAAATCTTTCCGCGAAAACTGTAACAAAGAAATGGTTGATCTGGACACTTTGGACCATGCAGATGAAGAAGAAATCATCAGCTTGTTACGCAAACATGTGCAATTAACGCAAAGTGAAGTTGCGCAGAATCTGCTGAACAACTGGACGGCATCATCATTCCGCTTTATCAAAGTATTCCCGAAAGAGTACAAAAAAGTTTTACAACAAAAAGAGCCCTTAACTATCTGATTAGCATAAATGGGAAAAGAAACCGGTTTTAAAGATTTTGGAAGAGAGCTTCCGCCAAAAATAGCTGTACAGGAACGTGTGCAAAATTATAACGAGTTTGTAGGACATTATTCTGATGAAAAACTACACGAACAATCCTCGCGCTGCATGGATTGTGGTATTCCTTTTTGCCATTCCGGTTGTCCGCTGGGCAACATCATTCCGGAATTTAACGATGCCGTTTACAAAAAAAATTGGGAAGAAGCTTATCAGATTTTATCTTCTACCAACAATTTTCCGGAGTTTACAGGAAGAATTTGCCCAGCGCCCTGCGAATCTGCATGTGTTTTAGGCATCAACAAACCAGCAGTAGTAATTGAAGAAATAGAAAAACACATCATCGAAATTGCTTTTGCCAAAGGTTATGTAAAACCAAACGCACCGCTGATTCGTTCTGGTAAAAAAGTGGCGATTATTGGTTCTGGTCCGGCAGGATTGGCCGCTGCGACGCAGTTAAGCAAAGCTGGTCATGATGTTACTGTTTTTGAACGGGACGAGCAGCCGGGAGGTTTACTTCGATACGGTATTCCTGATTTTAAGCTTGAAAAAAGCGTGATTGATCGCCGTTTAGAAGTGATGAAAAAAGACGGCATCAAGTTTCAATGTAATGCAGAAGTTGGAAAAAATGTGGAAACAGAAGAACTGATCCGCAATTTTAACGCCGTAATTTTGTGCGGCGGCTCTACCATTCCGCGTAACCTAAATATTCCCGGCCGTGATTTGAAAGGCATTTATTACGCGATGGATTTTTTAACGCAGCAAAACAGGCGCGTGAGCAATACTTCTTTTACCGATGAAAATATCATCACCACTGATCAGGATGTGGTTATTATTGGCGGCGGCGATACTGGTTCTGATTGTGTTGGAACTTCCAACCGACAAGGCGCACGCTCAGTAAAGCAGTTTGAAGTTAACTTTCAGCCTTCCGAAGTGCGGACGTTGGCAATGCCCTGGCCAAGTTTTCCTAAACTGTTAAAAACTTCCAGTTCGCATGAAGAAGGCTGCGAACGTTTTTGGGGAATTTTAACCAAAGCATTTGTGGGCAATGAAAACGGACACCTAAAAGGCGTATTGGTTGCTGATGTAGAATGGGAAAAAGATGCTTTGGGCAGAAGGATCAACTTTCAGGAAATAGAAGGTTCTGAACGGGAAATACCTTGTCAACGTGCTTTTTTAGCCATGGGTTTTTCTAATCCGCAGCAAACCGGCTTATTGGAACAATTGGGCGTTGGCTTGGATGAACGCAAAAACGTAAAAGCAAAAGAAGGCGTTTACCGTACCAACGTGAGCAAGGTTTTTACGGCTGGAGATATGCGCCGCGGACAGTCTTTAGTGGTTTGGGCAATTTCTGAAGGACGTGAAGCCGCCCGAAAAGTAGATGAATTTTTAATGGGCCATTCTGAACTGGAAAGCAAAGATTCCATCAACGAATACCAGATGGATTTGTAGGAAAATCAGTTTAAAACTTCTCACGATATTAAAACAAAATCCCGGTTTGGCCGGGATTTTTTGCTTTTGAACTTATCTGTGATGTCCAAAGCAATTTACATTTATTTCGACACCAAAAAATAGCTGATAAAAACAGTATTCAATCAAGCCTTCAACTCAAAATCATGTTAACTTTCAGCATAAAAGAAACTTAATTTATGCTGCGCAAATTAAGGCTTCAAGCCCAAACCTTCCACATAAGTTTGGTTTGGCGTACAATT
>JBPBQN010000166.1:0-26635 GCA_050954865.1 Janthinobacterium lividum
CACATTGAGGAGAATTTGAATACGTTAGTGTGAGTACAATTTAAATATAAGTTGTTTATAAAATAATATATCCGAACGGTAAACCTAAATGCTGACGTTATCTAAACGCACTCTGGGTCATAAATAGTTGTAAATCTTGTTCTTTGAGTAATAAACATTGGATAAATTAATTAAAGTCAAATAACCAAGTAAATATTAGCTAAACATTTTTAGCTATTTATTCTTTTGAAAGTCAAACAAGTTTTTAGTATGAATATTTCCCATCCTACAGAAAGTGATAACAAAATTAACGCGCCGCTTTCTACAAACCTTACGCCAGGCATCGATATGGATAAGCTGATTGGCGTACCACAATTATTTTGCAGGTATTGCCAAACGCGTGAGGGCTTCATGTTGGTACCGCTCGGTACAATGACTTTGCAGGATGACCATCGTGTTACCGGCTATCACCATCCAAATGAACGTTCCTGGCAGCCTTACAAATACGGTTCAGTAAAACCCGATAAAACTTTTGCTTTTTTTGGCTGGGCTGGCGGGTTTCTGCCAAGCTCTACTTGGCAGCAAACTTTTAATGGCATGTCGGTAGGATATTACTGCTCGGAGCCGGAAATGCCGCAGAAGCTTTGCCTGGTTCCTCATACACAGGTTAAGGATAACCTTGAAATTGTTTATGTTATTGCTACCTGTTTGCGCTTCTACAAAAAAACTATTCCGCAGTTACTTAAAGAATTGCTTGCAGAAGATATTGCCCCTGAGCGCATTAAAGTTGTTGTGAATGGCTGCACCAAAAATGACGATGCAGTAATTGATGGTATCGATTATGCCTTTACTTCGCATGATGCCTGGGAACTCAGTGCCCTTTACGAGGCACCACTACGCTGGCAGTTTGATTATGCAATGCTTATCCATGATACCAACCAGATATATCCTGGCTTCAGACGAAAAGTTGAAAATTTTAACACGCATCTGCTGTGGGATCATCTTCCTGCCACACCACTTGCACGATGCTTGCTTGGCTTGTATTCATACAGTTTTCTGTTAAAAATAAACGACTGGCTGAAAGAAATTGATGGAATAGAAAAACAAGGAGCCATCACAGCCGAGGTAGCAGGAGAACTGTTGCACCGCGCAGAATCTGTTTTGGTTATGGGCGATCCGGAAATGAATGGTGCGGCAAGGCAGGCAGACTCAAAAGAAGTTGCTGACTTTTTTAACTCTGGTACGTTAAGGGTTCGCAGAGTATTCCCAACAATCAACCTGCACAAATTTACTCATTTTGATATTGTACAGTCTGTAAGCCTGTAATAAGTATTTGATTTGAAAAAGCCTGTTTAAATTTTATGCAAATTATTCTTATGCTTCTTTTATCGCCTAAAAATTAGTTTTCATGCTTTTAATATAGTTTTAAAAGTAAAATTTTAGGCGGTAAAAGAAGCATTGTAAATTTCTCTCGCCTAATTTAAACAGGCTTTATTATTACTTCTGATAAGTAACCGCGGTTTCAGTTTATAGCTTCATTGATAAAATGATGTTTTAAAACGTTATTTTTTAAATCGATAACCAAAATCGAATAAAAATCAAAATAAAAAAGACACGCATTGTTTAATTATTACTTGATTCGGTAAACAACCGCTGCCACGAGAGGTTATCTCTGCAATCAAATCAATAATATTAAATTAAATAAAATATGTTAGCAATGAATTACCGCGGGCCGCGCAGAGTCCGTGCCGATCATAAACCAATGCCAGAAATTTTGCATCCGGAAGATGCGATTGTGCGCGTTACACGTTCATGTATTTGTGGTTCTGATTTGCATTTGTATCATGGCCTGGTGCCTGATACGCGTGTAGGATCAACTTTTGGCCACGAATTTATTGGTGTGGTAGAAGATATAGGTTCCGGCGTTAACAACTTAAAAGTAGGCGATAACGTGATCGTACCTTTCAATGTTGCCTGCGGAAAATGTGCTTTTTGCAAGCAGGAACTGTATGGCAACTGTCACGAATCCAATTCTCAGGCAACCGCCGTTGGAGCAATTTTCGGTTACTCGCATACGGCTGGCGGCTATGATGGCGGACAGGCAGAGTATGTGCGCGTTCCTTTTGCAGATGTTGGCCCTACGGTTATTCCGGAATGGATGGATCACGATGATGCAGTTTTATTAACGGATGTGGTGCCAACCGGTTATCAGGCGGCAGAAATGGGCGGCATTAAAACCGGCGATACAGTAGTTGTTTTTGGAGCCGGACCAGTAGGTATTTTGGCTGCTAAATGTGCCTGGCTTTTTGGTGCAGGCCGTGTAATTGTGATTGATCATATAGATTACCGGTTGGAATTTGTAAAAAAATACGCGCAGTGCGAAGCTTACAATTTTAAGGAAATGGAAGATCCGGTTTTATTTTTGAAGAAAATAACCGATTGGTATGGAGCGGATGTTTGTATTGATGCAGTAGGTGCCGATGCTTCCGGCGATGCTTTGCAAACAATCACCGGTAAAAAACTACTTTTACAAGCTGGCTCGGCTACGGCTTTGCATTGGGCCATTAACTCGGTAAAAAAAGGCGGTATCGTTTCTGTTGTTGGTGTTTATGGCCCAACAGATAATCTAGTTCCGATTGGCAACGTGCTGAATAAAGGATTAACAATTCGTGCTAATCAGGCATCGGTAAAACGCTTGCTGCCGAGGTTGATTGATCATATACAAGCTGGCCGTTTAAATCCAAAAGAAATCATAACGCACCGCGTGCCTTTAGAAGAAGTAGCTGATGCTTATCACATTTTTTCATCTAAGCTGGATAATTGTATTAAAACAGTTTTGATTCCATCTACCGCAAAAAAATAAATAGAATTATCATGGAAAACACAAATAGCGATTATTCGCATATCATCGGATGGGGTTTTGATGCTGATCCGAAAAATGAGCCAACTTATCCGATGAAAAAATATACCGGCGATGATCATAACAGGTTAAACTGGGAACGTCCTGTATTGCAAAAACCAACGGTTGAAATTTTAAAATCAATTGAGCGGCCATATTTAACGGCAGTAGTTGGCACTTCGGTTCCACCTTCTGGCCTGAGTGGTATTATTCGTCGTTATGCATTCAAAAATTTCAGCGAAAATGAATACGGACACTGGTTACCGCTGTTGCTTGCAGACCGAATTGGCGTGGTAGAAGGAATTGTAGATGATCTGAAACATGGCCATATTCCTAATATTTTTGCTGAAAAAGGCTGGAAAGCAGCATGGAAATACAACCCAAAAGGACTTGTAAAAACGGTTGCCATGGGAGCTGTTATCACAACCGGTATTGTTGCTTTTTTACGCAGGAAAAAAGTAAAGTAATATCTGTTTAATCAAAGTTCACAAAAAAAGGAAACTGTTTTTATAAAAACAGTTTCCTTTTTTTGTTACATAAAGTTTGAGGATAGGAATTTTATTAGTAAATGTATCAGAGCAATTATCGGACATCACCAATGGCGATATGCCAACGGTTGTGATAGATGCAACAGGCAATCAAAAAGCCATCAACAACGCTTTTGGATATATGGCGCATGGTGCACGTTTTGTGTTAATTGGGCTGCAAAAAGGTGAAATTAACTTCAGTCACCCCGAATTTCATAAGCGTGAAGCTACGCTGATGAGCAGCCGCAACGCCACACGTACCGATTTTAAATACGTAATTTCAGCGATGAAAAAGGGTTTGATTGATCCGAAAACTTACATTACGCACCATGTGAATTTTGATGAAGTGAAAGCGCAGTTTGCAAACTGGCTTGATCCGGCAAATGGCGTTATCAAAGCAATTGTTTCGGTTTGATAATTAGTATAAATAAACTTCATTTACTCGTTGTGCAATTGAAAAACGGAAATAAATTGCAGGCTAAATTTATATTTTATTGAAAGTACCTGCACTAAAGTTTAAATAAGAAGTGATTAACGCTTTGTGAAAAAAGTTTTAATTAATGGTAAAAGCTTAAAATTTACATGCTGTATTTTACGGAAGAAGCGTAAATAAAACAGGATAAATACTATGCTTCTTTTATCAACCTAAATCTTTCAAAACCAATACCGGTTTTAAATGCTTGTATCAGCAAATAAAAAACCAATATGTTAAATGTTATTGCAAAAGTAACCGCTCAAACTGAGCATCTTGAAGCTGTAAAAACTGCTTTAGAAGCTGTACTTGAACCCGTGCGAAATGAAGAAGGTTGCTTATCTTACAATTTGCACCAGGATATTAAAGATAAAAATCTTTTCTTTTTTTATGAAAGCTGGGATAGCATGCATCATTTGGAAGAGCACCGCATGAAGCCGCACATGGTTCATTTGGGCGAGCAAATTAAAGGTTTGCTGGAAAAACACATGGAAGTTAACTTGATGGATAAGTTGTAAGCTATCCAATTATTCACAAAAAAAACACTGGTAAAAGAAGCATGAACAGAACACAATTTTTAACGATGATCGGGTTATCTTCTTTTACTTTTTTCTCCCGAAAAACGATGGCCGATAATCCTATAAAACCGGAAACGCATTTGTTTAAAGATGACGGCACGATTCCAAACAGCAAATATCCGTTGCTGCATTATCAAAAAGCTTTTACGCAAACCGGTGCAGACGGTGCTGGCTGGCTGGAACAGCATTTCGCCAAAAACAACTGGACGAATTCCTGGCGTAATGGCGTGTATTCGTTTCATCATTATCACAGCACCTCGCACGAAGTTTTAGGTGTTTACAGCGGTTCTGCATTGCTGTTTTTAGGCGGAGAAAAAGGACAAAAAGTTAAGGTTGAAGCAGGTGATATTTTGGTGATTCCGGCAGGCGTTGGTCATAAAAATCTGGGAAGCAGTGCTGATTTCGGCGTTGTTGGCGCTTATCCGGATGGCCGGAGTTGGGATGTAATGCGTGGTCAGCCAGGCGACAGGCCAAAAGCAGACGAACGGATTGCAGCTTTGCCAGTTCCAGATTTTGACCCGTTTTCGGGGAAGAATGGCGGATTGATTTCGCTCTGGCATTAAAGTTTTTTTAAATTAACGTGTGCTGGTTTGTATCAATTTTGTGCGATAAAAACAGCATCCTGATTTTGCCATAAATTCTGTTACCTTGGCTTTTTTAACAAAGCCATGAATAAGTTTTTTCTTCTGATTTTTCCCGTTGCGCTTGCTTCGGTTGCCCAGGCTCAGCAAAAAGTTTTAACTACAAAAGATTACGCCCAGGCAGAAAAATTCCTCAATTATAATACCGATCCGTTGGTAGATCGGGCCAGCATACGCCCAAACTGGCTGCCAAACGGACGGTTTTGGTACCGTGTTTTAACGCCGCAGGGAAGTGAATTTATGCTGATCGATCCGGCCAGAAAAACACGTCAGGCTGCTTTTGATCAGCAAAAACTGGCGGTTTCACTTTCGGCAGCTACGGGCAAAACTTATTCGGCAAGCACGCTGCCTTTTCAGTTTTTTAATTTCTCTGCAGATCAAAAAGCCATCATTTTTCAGGCCGATGGCAAGCAATGGAAAGCCGATTTGTACACTTATACCGTAGTGCCGGATAATTCTGCCATGACTGCAAATACCAACGGTTTTGCCGGCCGGTCGGGCAGAGGCGGCGGGAACCAGGTTTTATCTCCCGACGGAAAAAAAGCAGCTTTTATAAAAGATTATAATCTGTGGATGCGCGATGTGGCAACTAAACAAGAAACGCAACTTACAACCGATGGCGTTAAAAATTTGGGGTACGCCACGGATAATGCAGGTTGGACCAGCAGCGACCGGCCGATTTTGCTGTGGTCGCCGGACTCAAAAAAAATTGCGACCAACAAACAGGATGAGCGCAATGTAGGCGATATGTATTTAGTGAGCACCAACGTTGGCCACCCGATGCTGTACGCCTGGAAATATCCGATGCCCGGCGATGCAGCTATTGCCATGATTCAACATGTGATCATTGAAGTTGATCAGCCTAAAATAATTACGCTGCAAATTCCGCCGGATGTGCACCGTTCATCATTTCAGGATGATATTTCGATGGAAGATGAAAACTGGAGTTTGGATGGTTCGCAACTGGCTTTTATCTCTACTTCAAGAGATCATAAAAACGAAAAAGTACGCATTGCCGATGCTAAAACCGGTGCCGTGCGAGAGATTTTTCAGGAAACCGTTCCTACGCAATACGAATCCGGCTGGGGAAGCGCCAACTGGAAATTTATGCCAAAATCCAACGAGATTTTGTGGTTTTCGGAGCGTGATAACTGGGGACATTTATACCTGTACAATTCATCCACAGGAAAACTAAAAAACCAAGTTACCAAAGGCAATTGGGTAGTAACAAAAATTATTAAAATTGACGAAAAAAACCGTGTGATTTATTTTATGGCTGATGGAAAGGAAGTAGAGAACCCGTATTTCAGTCAGTTTTGTAAAATTGATTTTGATGGAAAACACCTGGAAGTTTTAACGCCGGAAAGCGGAAATCATACGGTTACCTTATCACCGGAAAACAATTATTTTATTGATACTTACTCCAAACCAAACGTGCCGCCGGTAATGGTTTTGCGCGATTTGAACGGGAAACTGCTTGTCAATCTGGAAAAAACAGATGTTTCACGCTTGGCTGCAAACGGCTGGCATCCAGCAACACCAATTACTGTAAAAGCGCACGATGGCAAAACGGATTTGTATGGTTTGCTGTTTACGCCAACAAATTTAGATGCACAAAAGAAGTATCCGATTATCGATTACATTTATCCCGGTCCGCAGGGCGGCGGCGTGGGTAGCTGGTCTTTTGCGGCTTCGCGCAACGATCATCAGGCGCTGGCTGAGCTGGGTTTTGTGGTGGTAGTGATTGAAGGAACGAGCAATCCGCTTCGATCTAAAAGTTTTCATGATATGAGTTACGGCAATATGTCGGACAATACGCTACCCGATCAAATCACCGGCATCCGTCAGCTCGCCCAAAAATATAATTATATCGATACTAGCCGCGTTGGTATTTGGGGTCATTCCGGCGGTGGTTTTGCTACGGCAACAGCGATGTTTAAGTATCCGGATTTTTTTAAAGTAGGCATTTCTGAATCCGGCAACCACAATAACCGCAACTACGAGGACGATTGGGGCGAACGCTACGACGGTTTGGCCGAAAACTCTGATTACGCCGCACACGCCAACGAACTGTACGCTAAAAATCTGAAAGGCAAACTGTTGCTTGCTCACGGTTTGATGGACAACAACGTGCCGCCGCAGAACACTTTGTTAGTTGTAGAAGCGTTGGAAAAAGCCAATAAAGATTATGATCTGGTGATTTTCCCGAATAGCGCGCACGGTTACGGCAGCTATTCATCGTACATGATGCGTCGACGCTGGGATTATTTTGTTCGGAATTTGTTAGGAGCGGAGCCGCCGAAGGAGTATGAGTTGAAGGGAAGAGGGGATTTGAGAAATTAGGATTTTTGGGTGGTAAAAGAAGTAGTTGGGTTTGAGGAAGATAATTAGCGCTTGATCTTTTATCTATAAATTGCGTCAGTACAATAGTTAGCGGTAAGCTTCAAAGACACTTCTAAACTAACAAGTGAGCAAGTAATAAATAGATAAAAACAAATAAAATAAGCATTCAAGGACGAATGGCAAAGTCGCCTACCTTCAAAGAAATTTAAAATAAAGTAGGAGAAGTTAGTTCAACTCTAACTGAATGCGTAAAATAGAATATGCTTCAACTAAATTTGTCAGGACATCTTAATCATTTTAAAAATTTACTTGGACAGACCAATCATTATCTGATTACTATTCTTGTCGGACTTGAAGGTGTTCGCACTGGTAAAGTCATAAAAAACCGGACCAGGGAACTGCTTTAGGAAATAATACGTTTAAAGTCCGACTTGCAATCAAGAGTAAAAATATTAGCAAGTATGTTTTGCCACTTCATACTTCTTTTATTGCCTTAATTTTCATTTCCCTATTTTTGTCTTATAACTCACATTTGCAGCTTTAAATTTTCTGCAATAATCAACCCAATATAAGTGACAGATTTTAACCGGAAAAAGAAGTATCTACAATTTATCCAACTGCTCAAAAGCTTCAAGAAAAACAGCATCCTCAAAGCCAAAAGTTATGAGGTGATTTTGCTTTGGATCCGAAATAACGTAACACGCAGTCAGTTTTTGTTGTTATCAGGTATTTTGGTTGGATTAACTTCCGGATTGGCTGGCGTTTTCCTGAAAATGCTGGTGCATTATATTGAGTATCTGGTGCACGATAGACTTCATTTTGAAGAGCAGATTATTTACTTTTTGGTTTTGCCGGTGATGGGCATTTCTCTGGCCACATTAAGTTCGATTGCTTTTTTTAGTAAGGAAAAAAGGAAAGGTGTGCCAGCTATTTTGTATGATATTGCTCAAAATTCCAGCCTGGTTACCTCTACCAAAATATATTCTCAGATTGTGCAAAGCGCGCTAACCGTTGGTTTTGGCGGTTCGGCCGGGTTGGAAAGTCCGATTGCAGTAACCGGCTCAGCCATCGGCTCCAACTTTGCGCGCACGTACAAGCTGGATTACCGCGAACGCACGTTGCTGCTCGCCGCCGGTGCTTCTGCAGGTATTGCCGCAGCCTTTAATGCGCCGATTGCGGGGATTATGTTTGCTTTTGAAATTTTGCTGACCGGCGTGGTTTTTACCGATTTTGTGCCGCTGGTTGTAGCTGCTGTTATTGGGAGTTTACTTTCTAAAATCATCCTGAATGAAGAAACGCTTTTTCAATTCCGCGCGCGTCACGCCTTTGATTACACCAATATTGCTTACTACATTATTTTAGGCATTGCATGCGGTTTTTATGCCCGTTATTTTGTGCTCGTTTCGCAGCGAGTAGAGCATTTTTTTAAACATTTAAAAAGAAGCCGGTTGCAGAAAGCCGTTCTGGGCGGTTTGCTGCTGGCCCTGCTTTGCATTTTGCTGCCGCCACTTTTTGGCGAAGGTTATCAATCCGTTAAAAGTTTGGCTAACGGACAAGTCCAGGCGGTCGTTTCCACCAGTTTTTTGCAGTATTTTACTTATCATCAGTGGTTTATACTGTTGTTTTTGGGCTGCGTTTGCGTGTTTAAAGCATTTGCCACTTCCATCACTATTTACAGCGGCGGCACGGGCGGAAACTTTGCGCCTTCTCTGGTTTGCGGCGGTACGCTGGGTTTTTTTATTGCCTCAGTTTATGTGCAGCTGGGCTTTCCGAATGTGCCGGTTAACAATCTGTTATTAGTTGGGATGGCCGGCGTAATGAGTGGTGTGATGTATGCGCCGCTAACCGCAATTTTTCTGATTGCCGAATCCAGTTCCGGTTATGATTTGTTTATTCCGCTGATGATCGTTTCCGTGATTTCTTTTCTGATCGCTAAATATTTTTCGCCCATCTCCCCGGATTTGCAACAGCTGGCTGATGACGGACAAATTTTTACTACCGAACATGATCGTAACCTGCTTTCACTGCTTCACGCACCAGATTTAATTGAAAAAGACATTCAAACCATCGATGTAAATGCTTCTTTTGAGGAATTGCTGGAACTTATTAAGCACGGCCACCGCAACATCATCGGCGTACTCGAAAATCAGGAAGAACTGGTCGGAATTATCACGCTGGATGATATTCGTCCGGTGATGTTTAACCACGAAATGTACCATGAAATGGATGTGCAGCATGTAATGAAAGCGCCGCTGGCCACGGTAGAAGTTGCGGAAGATATGCGCAATGTGATCCGAAAGTTTGATGAAACCAACACCTGGAATCTGCCGGTTTTGCAGGATGAAAAATTTATCGGTTTCATCTCCAAATCCACCATTTTAAACCAGTATCGAGCATTATTAAAGGGATATTCAGCTTAAGCCAATGCTGTTTTTATCAGTATAAATTTAACGTACAATGTCTGTAATCATTCGCGCAATCACCGCCGAACAAACTTGGCCGATGCGACTAGCTGTAATGTATCCTGCATTTTCCATCGACCAGGTAAAATTAAAAGATGATGCAACCGGCCGCCATTTCGGCTTGTTTTTGGGTGAAGAATTAATCGTGGTCGTTTCGGTTTTTGTGCAGGATGAAGGTTTGCAATTTCGCAAACTGGCTACCAAAACAGATCAGCAGGGCAAAGGTTACGGCAGGCAAATGATGCAGTTTATCTTGAACCTTGCCTCCGCAGAAAACCTGAAACTGGTTTGCTGCAACGCGCGGTTAAGCGCAGCAGCTTTTTATAAACAGTTTGATTTTGAAATTTCCGGTGAAACCTGGCAGCAAGACGGCCACGAATTTGTGATCATGCAAAAGCAAATTTTAGGTTGATAAAAGAAGCATTAAAACTCAACTTAAAAGAGTTGTCCAGTCGCTTTTAAACATATTCCGCATATTTTGGTTGGATTGTTATATTTGCTTTTCAACACAACGTTTAAAAGTATTTGATTAAAAATATGTCTGAAAATACAGAAAAGCCCGAAAAAGTACACGTTCCGGTGGTTACGCCAGAATCCCTTACTTTTTTAGAAAAATACATCAACAACTCATCGCCAACTGGCTTTGAAACAGAAGGCCAGCAGCTTTGGCTGGAATATTTAAAACCTTATATCGATACGCAATACGTAGATAATTACGGTACTGCTGTAGGCATCATCAACCCTGATGCGGAGTATCGTGTTGTAATTGAGGCACATGCAGATGAAATTTCCTGGTTTGTAAACTACATTACCAGTGATGGTTTAATTTATGTAATCCGTAACGGTGGTTCCGATCATCAGATTGCGCCTTCCAAACGGGTTAACATTTACACCGAAAAAGGTGTGGTAAAAGCAGTATTTGGCTGGCCGGCCATCCACACACGCGGCGGCGAAAAAGAAGAAGCACCAACGCTAAAAAATATTTCTTTGGATTGCGGCTGTACTTCCAAAGAAGAAGTAGAAAAACTGGGCGTGCACGTTGGCTGCGTGATCACTTATGAAGATGAGTTTATGGTACTGAACGACCGCTATTATGTTGGCCGTGCTTTAGATAATCGCATCGGTGGTTTTATGATTGCAGAAGTTGCCCGTTTATTGAAAGAAAATAACGTAAAACTGCCTTTTGGTTTGTACATTGTAAACGCCGTTCAGGAAGAAATCGGACTGGAAGGCGCAGCCATGATTGCCGAATATATTGAGCCCGATGTAGCCATTATCACTGATGTTACGCACGATACGCAAACGCCGATGATTAATAAAGTTACACAGGGCGATCTGGCTTGCGGTCGCGGTCCGGTGGTTTCTTACGCGCCTGCTGTTCAGCGTAATGTAAATAAATTACTGGTAGAAACTGCCGAAAAAAATAACATTCCGTTTCAGCGACAAGCGTCTTCGCGCTCCACTGGTACAGATACAGATGCTTTTGCGTACTCCAACGCAGGTGTTCCTTCGGCTTTGATTTCGCTGCCGTTGCGCTACATGCATACCACCGTAGAAATGGTGCACAAAGAAGATGTGGATAATGTAATCAGCCTGATTTATCAAACTTTGCTGAACATTCAAGACGGTCAGGATTTCAAATATTTTAAAATAAAACCATAACTTTTAGGTGCTAAAAACAGTATGATGCTGTTTTTAGCACACATAATTCAACCTAAAAATTCAATTCAATATAAAAAAATGAAACCAACCCTTTTAATTTTAGCAGCAGGAATGGCCAGCCGTTACGGCAGCATGAAACAAGTGGACGGCTTTGGTCCGAATGGCGAAACCATCATTGATTATTCCATTTATGATGCAATTAAAGCCGGTTTTGGCAAAATCAGTTTCATTATCCGCGAAGAATTTGTAGAAAGCTTCAAATCTAAATTCGAACCAAAACTGAATGGTAAAATCGAAACAGAATATGTTTTTCAAACTTTTAACCTAAAACCTTATGGTATCGATCAGGAAATTGAGCGTTCTAAACCTTGGGGAACGGCACACGCGGTTTTAGAAGCGAAAAACCAGGTTCAGGAACCATTTTGTGTGATTAATGCAGATGATTTTTACGGTGCAGAAGCTTTTGAAAAAATGGCTGCGTTTTTAACCGGCGAAGTTTCTGATAATCATTTCTCATTGATGGGTTATCAGATGGATAAAACTTTATCAGAAAACGGTTCGGTTTCCCGCGGCGTTTGTAAAGTTGATGAAAACAATAACCTGATCGAAATTAACGAACGTTTGAAAGTTTACGAAAAAAACGGACAAATTGTGTACGAAGAAAATGGTGTAGAAACGCCTTTGCACGAAGATCCGCGTGCTTCAATGAATTTCTGGGGATTTTCGCCGGCAATTTACGGTTTGATGGAACCAATGTTCAAAAAGTTTGTGGAAGCAAATTCTGCTGATCCGAAATCAGAATTTTTGTTGCCGAAAGCTGCAGATGAATTGATTAAATCCGGACAGGCATCTTTTAAAGTAATCCCGACCGCAGCACAATGGTTTGGCGTAACTTACAAAGAAGATAAACCGGTTGTACAGCAAAAAATCTCTGAACTGGTAACCAACGGAACTTATCCGAGCAATTTGTGGGGATAAGTTTTTGTTAAGCTGATCTTATCAGAAAAGCTTTCTAAAAAAATAGCTGATAAAAGAAGCATCATACTTACTTCTTTTATCGGCTATTTTTTAGCGTGAAATTTTTACTTCTTTTTTAACAAATGCTGGCCAACAGTCATCAGTAAGCCAACGGTTTTCAGCATCCGATCGCCGGGCGTGCTTTTTTTATGCATGTATTTTTGCAGATAATGGCTTGCAACAGTAACCGCCAGGGCAGAAGCTCCGCCCACAACCAAACCTTTAAAAGCACCGCCTTTGTTGGCCCGATAGATGCCGGCACCAGCCATCGCCCCGGAAGCAATTTTGCCGAAAGAGTTTCTCGATAATAATTTACTGTTTGGATTGAGCGGAAGTTTAGGGTTTTTGTCATCAGAGGAAGACAAAACTTTGGTAATAACCGTGTGGGCCAAAGATTTTTTGTTGTCAACTTTTGGATTGCTCAAAAAGCTTTCCGATCCTTTATCTAAAAAATAACCGATTAATGTTGGGGCAACCACTCCGCGTAATCCAGCTGCCGCACCCATCCCGATTGCCTTTGCAATGATCTTCTTATTATTCATGGTTTTATTTTGAGGTTAAACAGCCAATCCGCTACATAGTTTGCTGGCTAAAATCTACTTAAAATTAACTATTTATTTCAATTTTGGGTTGATAAAAGAAGCATCGTATCTAATTAAAACATTAGCTGGCTTTTCATGTCATCAACCTAAATTATTTGCACATGAAAACGATTATTGCCGGCCAGCTTCCGCCGAATGAATTATACAGTTATCTAACTTACGCCATTGCGCCGCGGCCAATTTGTTTTGCTTCTACCATCAGCAAAAACGGCGAAGTGAATTTAAGTCCGTTCAGTTTTTTTAATATGATGAGTTCTAATCCGCCGGTTTGCGTGTTTTCGGTAACGCGGTGGGGACACGATAATAGTACAAAAGATACACTGAATAATGCGCTGGAAGTGCCAGAATGTGTAATTAACGTGGTGAATTACGATATGGTGCAACAAATGTCGCTCGCCAGTGCGCCGTACAAAACTGGTGTAAACGAGTTTGTAAAAGCTGGTTTTACCGAGCAAAAATCGGAAATGGTTAAGCCGCCGCGCGTGGCAGAAGCACCGGTGCAGATAGAATGTTTGGTGCAAAAAGTAATTCCGCTGGGCGACGAGGGCGGTGCCGGAAGTTTGATTATCTGCGATATCAAGCTGGTGCATATTCAGGAAGATATTTTAGATGGAAACGGTAAAATCGATCAGCAAAAAATTGATCTGGTGGCGCGTTTAGGCGGAGATTGGTATTGCCGCGTTACGCCCGAAAGTTTGTTTAAAGTGCCGCGGCCGGGAAAAAGAACGGTGATCGGAATTGATGGTTTGCCAGAACCAATTAAAAATTCGGCTGTGCTTACTGGTAATGATTTAGGAAAATTAGGAAATATAACCGATTTGCCCGATGAAAACAGCGTGGAAGAATTTGCCCGAAATTGGGAAGTTAAAAACCTGCTGGATGCCACGATTGGGGATGATTTTACGCGGGAACTCGAACTGCATCGCGAAGCAAAAAAGCTTTTAAATGAAGAAAAAGTTCTGGATGCCTGGAAGATTTTGTTGCTGAGTTTGCAGCAATAAAGCAGTGTTTATATTTCTGTGCAGTAGTTGGATGCTTTATTAGTCAGCTATTTAGGTGGTAAAAACAGTGTTAAAAATTAACCAAAGAAAAATTATCAAGAGTGAAAATTAGCAGCAACGCAGTTTTTTAAATCTTGATCAGCATCAACAAAAATTAGCGGTGCTGATTGTGGTTCAGGATTTGTAAAATATAAACTATAGTTAAAAAAATTATCAGTTTATTAAACGCCGCAAAATCATGAATATCCAGCAACAGCAAAAACAGCCAATTTCGATCAACATCATTATGTTAATTATTTTTTTGCTGTTGATTTTGGGTTTGATGAACAGCTGATTTTTGGATGGATACTGTTTTTATCGATATAAATTTGAGTTTTAAAATATTGTTTTTATCGTTGTAAAAACGATCAGTCAACCATTATCAATGCTTACCATATTTCTGCCAGAGGAAAAAGTAATAATTTGTATTACATCGGCAGCCGTTCTTTCAAAATCAGTGAAACTTACAAAGCAGAAGCCACTGGAAAATTGGAAACTTTGATCTTGAAAGAAGCATAAGATTTATATCCCGATAGAAGCCCGAAATATCCCGTCTTTAAATTTTTCGAAATAAGTATACGGAGATTGGTACTGTCAATCAATCATATACTTATGAAAACGAAATTACTTGTTATAGCGCTATCTGCAATAACTAATTTTTGCATTGCTCAGCAAAAAACAAAAATACCTCTTAAAAAAAGTATTAGCAATTCTACTTCAACGGTTAAACAAGCAGAACCTGAAAATAAACCTGTAGTAGCCGAACCAGGTAATGAAGTAGTAGCTATCTATACTTTTACTTCAGCTTCTGGCTATGATTACAGCTATACACAAAGTGTTGGAAATGCCATAGAATCTGGTTTTGTAAGATCGGTAAGGTTTAATGTTGTTGAACGGAGTCGCTTTGGTTCCATAAGCCAGGAAGAAAGATTTAAAGAAGCAAATACCACAAGTGTTGTAAAAGTTGCAGCAAAATTTGGTGCCAAATATATCATCACTGGTTTTATAACTGGTGCAAGTACAATGAAATATATGATTCTGAACATAAGTTTGCTGGTTATCAAACAAGTATTAGTGTTGCATTCAAAATAATTGAAGTAGAAACTAGCCTTATAAAAGCAAGTGAGACAATAATAATTACAGGAAAAGGTGGAAGTGAAGCAGTTGCTAAAGGAAACGCCTATTCGTCTATTGACGAAATAACCAGAAGAATAATAGCTTCTTATTTCCCGCAAGGTTTTAAGTTGATGAGTATTGCAAGTACCGAAATAAAAAAGAAACAGGAAGTATTAAGCACTTTCAAAATTTGGGGCGGATCTGAGAATGGAGTAAAAGTTAGAGATGTAGTGGAAATCTACTTGTTAAACTATATTGTAAACCCGCAAACAAATAAAAAAGTTGAAGAAAGAACGAATATTGGCTACGCTACTGTTATAGCCACCAACAGTGGTACTTCCTCAACATGCAGTGTTTACAAACCACAAAAGTTTGGTGCGCAATTGTTAAATACATTTAAAACCACACCAGATTTAGTAGTTATCTCTTACAGTGGTGGTTCCAAACCACGTGGTTTTTTTGATTTTTAATGCATAACCGTCAACTTTTCAACCAATATATTATGAAAACTAAATCACTTAAAAAGTTTCTACTTGTATTGTAATGTGTGCAAGTTTATTATTTGCGCAATGTAGTAAGGATGATGATACTTCTTCCGGCAAAACATATTGCTGGAAATGTACTATAAAACAAGCAACAACAGTTCCCGGCAATTCTCAATATAATTCTTAGTCAGTTAATTACCAAGAGTTTTGCAATGCCTCTGCAAATGATGTAAAAGCAACTGAAAAAGCTGGTACATCTACTTATACAAGCACTTCCGGTGGCGTTACAGTATCTGTAAAAACTACAACTACTTGCAGTAAAAATTAAATTGCTAATGTGTAACAATAGGTAACATAGAAATTTTCAACTAACATAAAACCATCATGCAAACAATCAAACTTAATGGCAAAGATTACGACTTGCAATCTACCACTGGTAAAGTATGGGGTTCTGGAAAAAATATGGAAACACGTGTGAGCGGCGGTGGAGGCGGCGGTTATACAAACCGGGGCACAAGCTATACGGCGCCGGTAAGTATCACATCTAA
This sequence comes from Janthinobacterium lividum, assembly GCA_050954865.1. Taxonomy (GTDB): domain Bacteria; phylum Bacteroidota; class Bacteroidia; order Sphingobacteriales; family Sphingobacteriaceae; genus Mucilaginibacter_A. Next base: position 16,372 of record JBPBQN010000166.1, read on the forward strand.
AACAACCGTGCACGATCAGTTTTTTCTGGAAGATGCAAACGGCAAAGAACATGCGTTTCAATGATTGCGTTTGCAGTAATAGCGATACATTTTTCTCCAATACTGGCATAATGCTTACTATCGTTGCGGCAATAGGTGCAGTTGTTTATTACAAAATTACACTTGATAAAAACATCAAAACAGTTAAGGGTTTAATAAAACCGTTGGAATATCTGCAACTGACAAATTCTTAAACTCAAGTAAATTGATGCTTCTTTTATCACTATAAATATAGGATGCTTCTTTTATCGACTAAATTTTGGTGAATTTTTAGTCGATAAAAGAAGCATAAACAACTTAAACATTTACTTCGCCCGCCAGATATTATCTTCCCAATTTACATCAGCCAATCGGTGCGTTGGGTCGATTTCTATCCAGGCCAAATCTGCTAATTTGCCGTTAAATTCGATGGTAAAAGTTGGATGCGTCCATTTCCAGGGTTGTTCTACCACACGGTTTTCCTGGTTTGTTTCTGCCGGTTTCTCGCCAAACATCAAATACATCGGCACATAATAAGTTGCTTTTTTACCATTCTGAAAAGTCAGCTGCAAATCAATCGGCATTGGCATTTTACCATGATTAATTAGTCTGATTTTGGTTTTATTTCCTTCCTGCCAAACGCTGTCAATACCGTAATCTATGATTTTGGTGGTGTTGATCCAGTATTCTTTGTACCAATCCAGCTGTAAACCGCTCACTTTTTGTGCTACAACCATAAAATCATTAACATTTGGATGTTTAAAATGCCAGTTGCGGTAATATTGCAGCAAAATCTGGTCGCGCACTTTTGCACCGGTGATGTAGCCCAGCTGCTCCATAAAAACTTCTCCTTTAGAATAAGAAGAAGTGCTGTAACCCGCGTTGGTTTCGTAATGATCAGCGTGCGTTGTCAGCGGTTCCTGCAAACCAAGTTTTACCAGATTGTAATAACCGTTGTAAGCTCCGGCGTGCGGCTGTACTTTTAAAACCGAATCTAAAACCTTTAATCTCGGCTCATTTGGATCGGTAGCCATCATTTTTTTGTACTTGAAAGCAGTATAATCCCGTGTAACCAGATTTTCTGCATAACTGGTAAAACCTTCATCCATCCACGGATATTCGCTTTCGTTGGTGCCCATCATGCCCTGATACCAGCTGTGCATCCACTCATGGAAAACCGTGCCCAAACTCGGTCCGTTAATCAGCGTAGCCATCGGATATTCCATTCCGCCATCGCCGCCGTGCACAAAAGAATATTGTTTCCAGCCGTACGGGCCAAAAGTTTTCTGAATATAAGGCAATTCCTGCACGGCAGCCGTTAAAACTTCCTGCCAGCGGGCATCCCAGCTTTTAATGTAGTCTTCAACGGTTGAATAACTGGCTTTTTGTGCCGGTTTTAACGCGTCATATTCCTGTTGCAGCTTCTTCAAATCGCGGTTATAAATTACGTTGATTGTTTTTCCATCCGCAGTTAAAGCTGATAAATGCCTGTAATCCGGATCAGCCGCCCACATAAAATCATGCACATTCGGAGCCAGGAAATGCCAGGTTAACGTGTTTCCGGCCGGACGCGTAACATTTGAGCCGGGCACTTCATAACCATAACCAATTTGCTGTGCGTTTTGCAGATAACCCGTGCCGCCAATCAGATAGCTTTTATCAATCTTGATTTTGACGTCATAATCACCCCAAACACCGTAAAATTCGCGGGCAACATAAGGCGTTGGATGCCAGCCTTCATAATCATACTCGCACATTTTTGGATACCACTGACTCATGGAATAACGCACGCCGGTTTGCGGATTATCGCGGCCGCTTCTGCGAATTTGCAACGGAACCTGTGCTTCAAAAGACATGTCAAAAGTAACTTTGCTGTGCGGCAAAATCGGTTTGCTCAGTTCCACCACCAAAATTGTTTCTTCGGTTTTAAATTTTTGAGTGATGCCGTTCATCTTCAAGGAAAGTACTTTTTGATACCCGATTTCTTCCGCAGAAAGCTTCTGGATGCGGTCTTTCACGCGTACGTCCCAATCTTGTTTTTTGTTGATGATCGTTTTGCCCAGTTCGCGGCTGCGCGTATCCATCATGCTGTTCGGCTGAAACGCGTTCCAGTACAAATGATAAAAAACACGCTTCAATGTATCCGGCGAATTATTGGTGTATTCCAGTTTTTGCGTGCCGCTGAAACGGTTAGTTTGTACGTTCATGTTCACGTCCATTGTATAATTAACGTGTTGCTGCCACCGATCCGGCTGTGCAAAAAGTTGGGCAGTGCAAAGTAGCAGTATCAAAAAAAATATGTTTCTTTTCATCATTTTGGGTAATGCTGTTTTTATCGACCTAAAAACAGCGGTTGACTAAAGTAGCACAACCGGCTTGTTTGTGCAAACCAAAACCGGTTTTTTGTGGATTTTGGAACGATCATCAAAACCAACCGAGCTTTAATTTACTTTGATTAGCAACCATGAAATATCAATATTTAACTTTAACAACCATACTGTTTTTAGCAGGTATTTTTAAGAGTTACGCACAAACCGAAACGCAATATTCTGGCTGGCTGGCTTTATATCACAAACAAAAAATTGCCGGAAAATGGGGCTATCTGTTTGATGCACAGTATCGTACGGATAAACAGTTTAGTCAAACCAGTGCCTATTTTTTCCGGCCGGGAATTACTTACGAGATTACAAAAAGCCAATCAACAGGTGCTGGTTATACTTTTTTCGGAAGTTATGAAACAGAAAAAAACAGCCGGATTTTTTACGCTGAAAACCGTATTTGGGAGCAATATCAAATTAAAGCAAAAATTGGAAAATCCACATTATCTAATCGTTTGCGCCTGGAGCAGCGTTTCATTAATACCGAAAACGGCGGTTTTTCGCAGCGGTTGCGCTATTATATCCGCAATCAAATTCCGTTGGTTCGGGTTGATTCCAGCTTTACAAAAGGCATTTACGCGGCTCTGCAAAATGAAGTGTTTGTAAATGTGCAGCATCGGGAGCGTGGGAGTAACAGTTTTCTGGATCAAAATCGTTCGTACGCATCTTTTGGCTATCGTTTCAGCAAAAAAATTGATGTGGAGCTGGCTTATCAATACATTTATTCTAAAGATCGGGATGGCAATTTGCGCAACAATGTTTTTCAGATTGGAGTTTATACAGATTTTTAACGAGAATCAAATCGAAATTTATGTCGATAAAAGAAGCATTCAGATTAAAATAAGATTTCTCCCTTTAGGTCGAAATGACAAAAAATATCAAATCCCCAAAACCAGTTTCAACTTAGCATAACCAGCTTTGCTCACCGGAATTTTAGCGCCAGATTTCAAAATCAAAATATGTGTTTCTTTTTCGTACGGATCAATCCGCACAATTTGCTCTACGCGCACAATGTACGAGCGGTGCACGCGTGTAAACAATTTCGCATCTAAAATCTGCTCAAAAAAACTCATGGTTTTATTTTTGAGGAACTCGCCGGCTGCGGTATGAATGTTCACATAATCATCCGCAGCTTCTAAATAAATCACTTCCTGAATCGGAATTACTTTGATTTTCGTTCCGGTTTTCACCACAATCCGATCATGCTGCGCCGGCGAACTGGCCGCCGTTTCCAGCAAAGCTGTTGTGGTTTCCGGTCTTTTGGGTTGATTTTCCAGAAACTTATCAATCGCTTTGTTAAAACGTTCTTTGCTAAAAGGTTTCAGCAGATAATCAACCGCGTGTGCTTCAAAAGCTTTCAACGCATATTCATCAAAAGCCGTGGTAAAAATAACGGAAGGCGATTGGTCCACCAGTTCCAGCATTTCAAAACCATTGATTTTGGGCATCTGCACATCCAGAAAAATCAGATCGGGCTTGTGCTGCATAATGGCTTTGATTCCTTCAAAACCGTCGCCGCATTCCTGCGCTACGGTTATCTGCGGATATTGCATCAAATATTCCTGCACAATGGAGCGTGCCAGCGGTTCGTCATCAATAATCAATACTGTTTTTATCGACATAAATTTAGGATACAGATTTTAAATTTTGTTGCAGATCAGCCGTTTGCGGGATTTTTAAAGTGATGCTGAAAATCTCGTTCCGCGTTTGGATTTCCACCAGATCATGCCGTGCAAAAAGCAGATACAACCGCCGTTTCACGCCACTTAACCCAAAACCGGTACCGCGTTGCGGATGCGCCGTTTCCGGATCGTACGGATTGCTGATCGTGATCTGTAACTGCTGGCTAACCACCAAAGCATCCAAACTGATAATGACATCGCCGATGGTATCGTACAAACCAAATTTAATGGCGTTTTCTACCAGTGGCTGCAGCAGCATCGGCGGAATCATCATTGCATCCGCTTTATCATTGTGGCGCAGAACAGTGGATAAACGATGTCCGAAACGCACTTTTTCAATATCCAGATAGAGTTGCAAATGTTGTAATTCATTTTGAAGTAAAACCCATTGCTGCTCTTCTTTCAATGTTCCGCGTAAAAAATCGGATAATTGGTGAATCATTTTCCGCGCTTCATCCGGCTTAAAACCAATCAGCGCAGAAATAGAATTCAAGCTGTTAAACAGGAAATGCGGTTGCAATTGCTGTCTGAGTTTGTACAATTCGGCATCGCGGGCCAGGTTTTCGGCAGCTAATTTTCGGGCTTCGTAAGCTTTCTGGTCTTTTTGCATGTAGCGCAACGCACTCAGCATCGCCATCGAGCCAATAATCAAAAACGAAACGCAAAAACGGATGGGCAAAGATTGAATCAGGAAAACTTTGTAAGCCGCATCCGGAATCAATTGCGGCAACAACCAGCGACAAGCGCCCAGCCAGCCTACGCTTAAAACCACACAAAGCACCAAAATAAACAGCGAACGGCCTTTTTCGGGCTGGTAATATTTGAGGTTATTGCTGATCAGGAAACACGCGCCGGCCAGCAAAGCACTGGTGGCAGCGGCATCGGTACTGGCGATTTTCCAGCTGAAACCAAAATCGTATAGCAGGTAACTTTGCAGGGCAAACCAAGCCAGCAAACCGCCGCCCACAATAAAACGGAACCTGTTGAATAATGAAGGAGGCGTTTCCAATTTTTAGTTTTTATTTTAGTTGATACTGTTTTTATCAGTGTTTTTTTCCTCACCCTAAATTCTTTTCCAAAAGAAAAGGTTTGGGTAAGGCTAAAAACTCTTAACATCCACACCGCCAAAAATCGATACTCCTTTTAGCACTAATATTTTACCGCTGGCAGCCAACTCGGCGTTAGGCGTACGTTTATCGCTTACGCCGCCAAAAATCGGTGCAATATCAGAAACCACTTGCCAGTGCGGCGGAACGATTAATTTGGTGCCGCCAAACAGTTGCATCACATCAATAATTACACGTCCGCTAATATCAGCATGACTAAAATCGAGGTGTGTGCCGGCAAAAATATTGACCAGTTCGCCTCCTTTAAACGTTTTAGAAAAGATGTTTTTCTTCACATCACCAAAAACAGAAAATGAATTCAGGTAATCTTCGCTGGTTGATGTTTGGTTTTGATTGGTGTGCAGCGGTTCGGTTGCGGCTGGTTCCGGATTCAGGAAATCGTTGTTGGCAAATGCTTCTTTTGGTGGTGTATTTCTATCTGCAAATTCATAATTTCTGCGGAAAATCATCCATAAACCGGCTGCAATAATGATGACCGGCCAACCTAAATGGATTACGTTTTCGCTGGGAAAAATCTTCTCCACCAAAAATAAACAGCCGATTACAATTAAAATTAACCATGAACTGTTGCTTGGATTGTTTGCGCGTTTTACCAGGCCGACGATAATTAAAATCATGGGCCAGCTAAACAGCCAAGACGGAAAAAAGAACCAGTCCAGCTGCTGAAACAACAAACCCAAACCAATAGCGGTAAGGACAAAGCCGGCGATAATTTTGCCGGAATATCTGGAAGGATTATGATGAGGATCGTTCATGTTGAAGGTGTAATTAAGAGTACAAATGTATTGGAACGATTTTATAGGAGAAACTGCTTTTGGGCAAAGCTTTGCAAATAATCGGTAAACGACCTTGATTTTTCGGCGGGAATTTTTGGCGTGCTACTGGTTTTCGCGTTTAACGATCAAAACCTCGTCTTCGCCTAAAACCAGGTAACCATAATCATAACAAAAGTTATAAACATTGCCGGTTTGAGTTTGATAAATACCGGTAAAATGATCGAAATTAAAACCCAGCGTATTGAGTTTTTTGCGGGAAGTTTTGGTTTTTCCGGCTGGGTTAAGTTGCTGTAAAATGCGCCGGTTGCGCCGCAAAATATTGTTGATGTTGCGCACCAAATTATGACTGTCGCTGTTCAGCTGATTGTTAAAATTACTGCGGCACTGATCGTTGCAAAACTTTTTATCGGCACGGCCGTGGATGGTTTCGCCGCAATCGAGGCATTGGCGTTGGGTTGTGGGCATGTAAGGTTTAAATAGCTTGACTAAAACTACGGATTTATTTTATAGTTTTTCAATTTCTTCTGCGGAAAGGCAGTAGTAATTATAATATTTATTGTGCTTCTTTTACCAGCTGAATTTTTGTAAATCTGCTAAAAGTAAACCAAACAAAAGCTGCTATTTATTTCATCCGGCGCAAACCCGGAAGTGAAAAGCTTTGATCAGAACAAAAAAATGGCAAAGCTGGCTTTAGCCACCAACGAAACCTACCACAACCAGAAAGGCGAAAAAGTAACCGAACGCACTGGCACAACTTGATTTTGTGGGGCAAACAGGCGGAAATTGCAGAAAGCTACCTGAATAAAGGCGACGAAATCAGCATTGAAGGTAAACTGGCTTCCCGAAATTATACCGATAAAGAAGGCATCAAACGTTACGTTACCGAAATTGTGGTGAACGAAATTTTGATGCTGGGCGGGAAGAAGTGAGCTATTTAGTTATTTGTAATTGATAGTTGATGATTGATTGTTTCTTTCAAGTGCATTTCGCCATAAATTATGCACTATTAAACAATCAACCATCAGCTATGAAAATCAGGTGCTAAAAGCAGTATCATCAATCCGGTATTTACACACGCTTCATTAAAAACCGTTTTGCAAGACGGTTTCGTACGGGTTCGTCATACAGTTTCAGGCAGGCGTAAGCAATAGCAACACTGCTAACCAGCAGCAACGCGCCAACAGGTAATCCTTTGGCTAAAGTGATATGATTTGTTGTTAACCAAGCCGTAAAAACATAAATCAACGGATAATGCGTGATGTAAAGCGGATAAGATAATTCACCCAGAAACTTGTTGATTTTACCTTCTTGTTTGCCTTTTAAACTGCCGCCTGCACCAATTGCTACAATTAGCGGGAACAGAATGATAATGCAGAAAGATTCGTATAAACCATTCATCCACAGCTGTTTTTCGTTGCCAATTCTCGGAATACAAAAAACAAATAAAAGGAGCAGACTGCAAATCCAGAATGCTCCTTTTATACGGATTAATTTGCCGGTTCGGGATAGCAGCAATCCGCCAAAAAACGGGAAAAGCATCCGCGTAAAACCAATCCGGATTTGAATTTGATCCAAACTCCAGCCGCCAATTACGTCGCCTTTATTAACCCAGACCAAATACTGTATCAGCAAACAGGCAAACAAAAAAACGAAAATCGAAAGCACGGTTTTAGAAAATTTCCGGAAAGCTACGGCATACATGATGTTAGCAATGTATTCAAAGAACAGCGACCAGCACGGGCCGTCCAATGAATGCATTTCCTGCCAGCCGCGGATATCCATTGAAATCGGCAGCGGAATCAGCGTGAAACCAACCAGCATCACTAGCAACATTTTCCACAGCGGCGTTTGGCTGATTAACGGAAAAACTTCGGATTGTTGCAGGTAAAACAGTGCCGCGCCGATGATCGTTCCCATAATCACCATTGGCTGCAAACGGATCAGTCGGCGTTTGTAAAAATCCCAGCTAGTCATTTTTCCCCAACGGTCATCATACGCATAAGCCACCACAAAACCAGATAGCAGGAAAAAGAAATCTACCGCCAGATAACCGTGGTTAATGATCTGCGCAAAGCGGTTGCCGCCGTTAAAAGTTTCAAAAACGTGAAACATCACTACCAGAATTGCTGCTACGCCACGCAGTCCGTCCAGTATTTCATAATGATTTTTTGGGGTGATTTGCGGTGCGGTTTGATTCATGGTTTGGAGAGAAGTTGTCTTCCAAAACTAAAAAAATACCTGATAAAAACAGTATGTTTTAAACCACTGTAAGTGCCACCGGCAACACTTTTCCGTTAAAAAATTTATGTCCGGTTAAGGAGAAATCGGCTACATATTTGCCCATTTCAAAAGCCATTATTGGCGATTGGTAACCTGGGAAAGCGCGTTCCAACATTTCGGTTTGTGCTGATCCTAAAGCCAAACAGTTTACTTTGATTTGCTGCGGAGCCAATTCCTGCGCCAAACATTCTGTTAATGTGTGCAGGGCGGATTTGCTGGCAGAATAGGCCGATAATCCTAAAAATTTCGCGCTGCCTTGATAGCCGCCCATGCTGCCAATGTTTACGATATGCGAATTTTTTGCCATTAAAAACAGCATTGCCTGGATGATGCGCACGTGGCCGAGGTAGTTGCTTTGCAGCATTTCTACAAAATCAGCTTCGCCCAAATCTGCAAAAGGCTTGTTAATTAAAGCACCTGCATTGTTGATGAGTATATCAATTTTCCCGTCCAGATGGCTTTGCACAAATGCTTGCAAATCGTGGTAATCATCATGCACAATATCAAAAGCAACAGGATATAAAACGCAATCCGGATTGAGGCTTTGGGCGATTTCGTGCAGGCGCGCCAGCTTATCTTCGGATCGGGCCAGAGCAATAATTTTGTGTCCGCTTTGCTGGATCAGTTCGATTACAGTTTCAAATCCAATGCCGCTGCTGGCTCCGGTGATGATGATGTTCATAATTAATTGATGCTGTTTTTATCGGGTAAAATTTCGGTTTCTTCGGATTTTGGCAAGCCTTCGTTCAGTCGTTTAGTGTTAAAAACATAATAAATTCCTAGCAAAGAAACCACCGCCGAAACAAGGTAAAATAACAAACTAACTACCACGGCCAAGTTGGGATCCATGTTAAAAAACGGCGCAAAATGCACAAAAATGTATTCCCTCAACCCTAAACCGCCAACCGAAAATGGCACAACTGCGGATAACGAAGCCACTAAAAAAGTAAACAAATAGGGCGAAAACTTACCATTAAAATGCAAAGCCAGCAACACAAACAAAATGGTAATTACCTGCATGGATTGCACTACAATGGCTTTGGCGTGTGCCTCGAAAAAGAAATGTGTGTATTCTTTAAAAAAGTATTTCGCCACAAAATAATAAGCTGCGGTTCCAACCAAAAAAACACTAAGTGGAATGGCCAGATGAATCTGAATTTGTGGCAGAAAACCGATCAGCGCAACCACAATCAGTCCGATGGCCCAAAGTCCGCTTAACCGATCAAAAAATATCGTCCAAAAAACGCTTTTCGCAGGCAGTTTATAATTTTTGTTGAGGAGCCAGATTTTGTAGCCATCGCCACCGATTCCGCCGGGCAAAAACAGATTATAGAACAAACCAAGCATGTATAAACGCAGATTGAACACGTAACTAAGCCGCAAATTAATAGACTTAAAAAAGCTAAGCAAGCGCGAAGATGCAACCATTTGTGATGCAAAAAACGTAAGAACGGCCAGCAGCAAATACAGCGGATTGGCGGCCGAAAGTGTAGATTTTACTTTTTGAAAATCTATTTTCCGCAAAACCAGGAAAAGCAGCAGACAAGTGAACCCGATTTTCAGGATCGTTTTTACAACATCCCAAAAAATTTGCTTTTTGGTTTTCGGTGCGGGTACTGTTTCGGCTTCGGTCATTTCAGCAAAAATAATAAAATAGACAATTTAAAAACACAGAATTTAGGTGGATAAAAACAGTATCGGGTTGATGGTTAGTTGTTCAGGGCTGATGGCTTAAACCTCTATTGCGCGGCTTTGATCTTAATCTTATTTTTGTGGCAGAATAAAACAAGCTATGGCGAAAGTTAAAGTTGGATTAGTGCAGATGACTTGCACGGCAGATAAGGAAGCAAATTTGCAAAAAGCAATTGCTAAAGTGCATGAAGCGGCCGCAAAAGGTGCGCAGATTGTGTGTTTGCAGGAGCTGTTTACGTCGTTATATTTTTGTGATGAAGAAGATTACGATAATTTTAAGCTGGCAGAAGCGATTCCCGGTCCTTCAACGG
>JBPBQN010000167.1:0-25876 GCA_050954865.1 Janthinobacterium lividum
TCGGCCGGAAAAAGCCGTTGTATGTGGGCTTGCTCATTTATATTCTGGCTTCATTTGGCTGCTTAACGGTGCACAGTATCGAAGCATTGATTACGCTGCGATTTATTCAGGCCATCGGCAGTTGTGCGGCCGGCGTGGCTTCAGTGGCAATGGTTCGCGATCTTTTTCCGGTGCAGGATAGTGCCAAAGTATTTTCGCTGCTGATGCTAGTTGTGGGTGCATCACCCATGATTGCGCCAACCGTTGGCGGCTACGTAACGGCTGCATTTGGCTGGCAATCGGTTTTTTTAATTTTAGGCGTGATGGGCATTTTGATTTTATTGATGTCGTTTTTCTTTTTGCCGGATAGTTATCAGCCCGATACTTCACTTTCCCTCAAACCAAAACCAATTTTAAAAGGCTTTTGGACGGTGTTGCGCCAGCCACAATTTTATACTTATGCTTTCACCGGCGCGGCGGCGTTTTCGGGTTTGTTTGCTTACGTTTCCGGTTCGCCACTGGTTTTTATGGATATCTTTAAAGTGAACGGCAAAGTTTACGGTTGGATATTCGCCTTATTATCAGTTGGTTTGATCGGTTCGAGCCAGTTTAACAGTTTGCTGCTCAAAAAATACCGAAGCGAACAAATTGTGTTCATCTCACTGATAGCACAATGTTTGGTAACCTTAGTTTTTTTCTTCGGAACCTGGTTTGGCTTATTCGGTTTGTACGGAACCATCACGATGCTTTTCCTGTTTTTAGCTTGTTTGGGCATCGCTAATCCAAACGCATCGGCTTTATCGCTGGCACCGTTTTCTAAAAATGCGGGCGCAGCATCAGCGTTGATGGGCGCGTTGCAGTTGGGCATGGGCGCGATAGCTTCGGTTGGCGTAAGCTTGTTTAACACGCATTCTGCTTTACCGATGGTTTCCATCATTGCCGGAACAACTTTGCTGGCTTTGCTGATTTTACTGATCGGCAGAAAACACATTGTGCAGCAAGTAGAAGTTGCCGCAGGAAACCAGGCCGCAGTTTTACATTGATTTTATGTTCCGGATTTTATGCCGATAAAAGAAGCATGCAGCTATTTTGATATTTTTTTTCTAAGCAGATAAGTAAAAACGAATGAATGTTCTGTAAACGTAACCAGTTCCCAACCTTGTGAAACTAGATAGTTTACACCATCAATTTCATTTTCAAGAATTGCAAGGTTTTCATTCAATCTTTCAAATTCTTTTTCAAGTCCATACAAACTACCTGCTTCTTGCCAAAATCAGCTTTTACAATAGTTTTAAAAATAGTATTACCGCCTAATCCTAATTTGCAATAAATAATGTGAGCTTTAGAAGTTGTAGTATCCGTTTGTGCGATACAGACAGCAGGCAGCAGCCAGATCAAAAGAAACAGTTTTTTCATGTTGAAGATTATTCAGTTTTCTCTTTAAAAATAATTAAAATTTCCAATCAATTAAGTAGCTTGTAACCCAAATTTTTCTGCATGAATCAAACTTCTAAATTAAGTCGTACGCTCGGCCTTCGTTACGTTATTGTGGTGGTGATAGCCAATATTCTCGGTTCTGGTGTTTATAAAAAAGTTGCCCCAATGGCTGCCGAACTGCATTCTTCCGGCTGGGTATTAATTGCCTGGATTTTAGGCGGCATCATCACCTTATTTGGCGCGCTAAGCAATGCAGAAGTTGCTGGTTTACTGGCAGATACTGGTGGTGAATACACGTATTTCAAAACAATTTACAACCGGTTTTTCGCTTTTATTTATGGTTGGTCGCTGTTTACCACCATTCAAACCGCAGGCATTTCTTCGCTGGCATATGTTTTTGCACAATCACTGAATGGCTTGCTTCATTTGCCAACTATTTTTCCGGAGTTGAGTACGATCAGTATCGCCGGCATTTTCTTTCCTTTTGCCGATTTCTCTGTTAAACTGACCGCCATTTTACTCATTATTTTACTCACATGGATTAATACGCGCGGTGTAAAAACCGGAGCCGGACTCAGCAACCTTATCCTGATTTTAGTTTTTGCCGGCATATTTACCATCATCTTTTTCGGGCTGAGCAGTCTGCACGCCACCATCAGCCAAAGTATCAGTCTGCACACTACCAACAATTTACCAATTACCATCAGTGCTGTTTTTACCGCCATGCTTTCGGCGTTCTGGGGTTATCAGGGCTGGGCATCCATTGGTTTTTTGGGTGGAGAAATTAAGGATGCCAAGCGCAATATTCCGAAAGGCATTACCGTGGGTGTGTTCATCGTTATTGCTTTGTACCTGCTGGTTAACGCTACGTATTTGTCGGTTTTGCCGGTTGTTGCGCTAGAAAAAATTAATCAGGTAGGCAACCAAATTGCAGCCGTTGAAGCGGTAAAAAGTTTTTGGGGACAAAGCGGCGGTATTTTTATTTCAATTTTGGTACTGATAACCACGCTTGGCTGTACACATGCTACTATTTTGGCCAGTTCGCGACCGTATTTTGCCATGGCGCAGGAAGGTTTGTTTTTTCGGAAAGTTGCCAAATTAAACCAAGCGCAGGCACCGGTAAATTCACTGATTTATCAGGGCGTTTGGGCTTGTCTGCTGGTGCTTTCGGGCACGTTTGATCAGTTGACGGATATGATCGTTTTCGCTGTTTTCATTTACTACGGAGCCACTGCTTTGGGCGTTTTTATTTTGCGGAGAAAAATGCCGGAAGCCGAACGGCCATACAAAGTTTGGGGCTATCCGATCGTGCCTGCAATAGTGGTTTTATTTTGTGCTGGCTTGTTTATCAACACATTTTACAGTCGCCCGCGCGAAGCCGCTTTGGGTACAATTTTAATGCTCACCGGCGTGCCGATGTACTGGTGGTTTAACCGGAAAAACAAGGTTTTGAATGCTGCTGAATAAATTTTGCTGATACTGTTTTTATCAGCCGAAATTTAGGCTGATAAAAACAGCATGTACATTTATAAGGTTCTATTTCAACCTGAAAATTATTAAATGGAAATCAACAGCCAGTTTTTTGAAGTCAACAATATCCGTTTGCACGCCGCAGTTGCCGGTCCGCCGGAAGGGAAGGTGATGCTTTTTCTGCATGGTTTCCCGGAGTTTTCGCTGGGCTGGAAAAAGCAGTTAGAGTTTTTTGCAGAAAAAGGTTTCCGGGTGATTGCACCAGATCAGCGCGGCTACAACCTCAGCAGCAAACCAAAAGGCGTAAAAGCTTATCGCATAGAAACTTTAATTGCTGATGTGGTGGATTTGATCCGGCAAACTTCAACCCAAAAAATAATTTTGGTTGGCCATGATTGGGGCGGCGGCATTGCCTGGGAATTGGCCGGTCAGCATCCGGAACTGATCGAAAAACTGATCATCCTCAATATGCCGCATTTAAAAATCATGCGGGAAACCTTAAAAAGCAATCCACGGCAATTATTCAGAAGCTTGTACACCGGATTTTTCCAGATTCCGTTGCTGCCCGAATGGTTGAGCAGTTTGTTTAACTATAAAATGTTGGAACGAAGAATGATTCGGTCGGCCAATAAAAATGCATTTTCCAGACAGGAAATGGCACAATATAAAGCTGCTTGGCGCAATCCCGGCGCGTTAAAAGCAATGATTAACTGGTATCGCGCCTACAAATACAGCAAACCGGAAATGAAACGGATCGTCATCCCAACTTTAATTATCTGGGGCGAAAAAGATAAATTCCTGCTTCCGGAAATGGCACAAAAAAGCAATCTGATGTGCGCCAAAGGAAAGTTGGTGCTGATTGAAGATGCCACGCACTGGCTGCATCACGAAAAATCAGCCAAAGTAAACCAACTGATTCTTAACTTTTTGTAATAGGTTGATGCTGTTTTTACCGGTTGTTTTTTGAGATGAAAAGCATAACAACTTCAGCCTGAATTTACCTCGATAAAAACAGCATCGGTCTGAATATTAATAAACGAATCCTGCCGAAACAGTTTCCCGTAATAACAACTAACCCGAAATCTGCTGAATCGGGAAAACGAAGGCGTTTGCACAAAAGATGGGCGCAAAAGCAAATTATGTTCAATCCGAGTTTTCCTTGTGCAGATAAACTGATAATTTAGCGGGCACAATTATTCAACTTATATCCTACGCATACATGAAAATAAAAAAAGCAGTGATTACCGCTGCAGCGCGCGGCGAGCGTTTGTATCCCGTGGCCGATACCATACAAAAAGCCATGCTGCCGGTAATTGATACAGATGGCTTGTATAAGCCTGTCATTCAGATCATTGCAGAAGAGGCTTTTGCTAGCGGCATCGAAGAAATCTGCATCGTTTGTGCGCCCGGCGATCCGGCGTTATACGTTAATGCGTTTACTTCACTGCGCGACAATCTGCTTAAATCTTACAAAAACGTAGATTGGGCACAACAGCAGGCCGCAAAAATTACGCATCTGCTTGAACATCTGCATTTTGCTGAGCAAAAAGAAGCATTGGGCTACGGACATGCCGTTTATTGTTCACGCAATTTTGTGGGCAACGAGCCATTTTTATTGCTTTTGGGCGATTATCTGTACGTTTCGGCTTCAAAAATTAAGCGTTGTGCCACACAATTGATAGAATTGGCCGTACAGGAGGATTGCGCGGTTTCAGCAGTAACTTCTATTATTGAGCACCAGATTGGTCGTTACGGAACGCTGACCGGCAAACATGTGCATGATCAGCCTGGCGTTTACCAGATTGAAAAAATCATCGAAAAACCGTCTTTAAGCGTGGCCGAATTGGAGCTGCAAACACAAGGTCAGCGCGCCGGCTATTATTTATGTTTATTTGGGATGCATGTTTTTACGCCGCAGATTTTTGATTTGCTCCGAAATTATATCGATAAAAACAGTACCAACATTATGCTGACGCCGGTTTTGCAGGAACTGGCCGAAACCGAAAAATATTTGGCCTTGGAAGTGAAAGGAAACCGTTACGACCTCAGCAAAAAACATGGTTTGCTGCGTGCGCAGATGGCTTTGGGTTTGGCCGGCGATGCGCACGACGAAACGCTGACCACTTTGGTAGAATCACTGGCGGAAGCGCAAGGCAGGCAATTAATTTAAGCTATAAAAACGTAAAGTATTGAAAATGAATGTTTTTATAGAAACCATTACTGCTACGGATATCAGTAAAAGAAACCGTTCTTTTTTTGACATCAGCAGGCAATTATCAGCCAAAGAATTGTTGCAAACGCTGCGCGAGCTGGACGAATTTAGAAAAACCACGCCAAGTTTGTATGATAAAGTACGCGCCATACAGTTTTTATACGCTGGATTTCGGTTTATTTTGGTCGAGAGCAAAGAGATTCCGCAAACCGGAAAAATCCCTTACAACGGTTTTGAAGATTTGCTGGCGCGACGTTTTGAACAATCGATTGCTATCTTTTTAGCCGAATTGGATAAAAACGGACCGAACGCTACCTTATTTTCTGCGCTGGCCGAAAGTTATCACCAGTTATCTTTCCAAACGCTGGCCAATCAGGTGCGCAAAAGTGTGCGTTCCAGCAAAGGCAACCAGTGGATGTTCCGCGTTGGCCATCAGGATGAACATCCGATTCATATCCATTCAGCGTTGTTGCAGCGGTCAGACAACTCGCTTTTTTATCCGATTCTGCACGAAAATACTTCTGTGCGGATGGATTTAACGCATAGCGGCTGGTCGGATATTTTTTTCCTGGGAATGGATTATCCGGAAGGTGCGCGTGTTGTAAATTTATCGATTGATCTGGGTGTTTTTGGTCGGGATAAAGACATCAACCCGCCGCTGCATTGTTATCTCCGAGTGATTCCGGAACCGGTTTTGCGACTCACCAGCATCGATTTAAACGTAACAAAAGACGTAACCAATCTGGCTGATCTGTTCAATTTTGGTAACGATTATTTAAGTCTGATCAAAGCAGGCGTAATTGCTTCCGGTTTGATACCACCTTCTTTTGAAGGAACAAATCAATCTTTACCAGAAATTTTATCGCGTATTGTAGCGCCCGGAATGGGCGTAGAGCTGGTTACGCGCGTGAACGATATTCCGAAAGGTTCGCGTTTTGCCGTTTCCACCAATTTGCTGGGTTCGATCATCAGTTTGCTGATGCGTGCCACCAATCAAACTAAAAACCTGGAAGGCGGACTGGAAGAAAGCGAACGCCGTTTGGTGGCTTCCCGTGCCATTCTGGGCGAATGGATTGGCGGTTCCGGAGGCGGCTGGCAAGATTCGGGCGGCGTTTGGCCGGGCATCAAATCAATTCAAGGCACATTTGCGCAGGATGGGGATCCGGAATTTGGCATTAGCAGAGGAACTTTATTGCCGCGCCACCGCGTTTTACAGGGTGAAGAAGCGCATCCGGAAGCGGCGGAACGCATCATGAAATCATTGGTACTGATGCATGGCGGAATGGCTTCTAACGTTGGGCCGATTTTGGAAATGGTGAGCGAAAAATATCTGCTCCGTGGAGAAAAAGAATGGAACGCCCGCCAGCAAACCAACCAGATTTATGATAATATTTTAGAAGCCATTAAAACCGGCGACATCAAAAAACTGGCCGCCAATACGGCTGCCAACTGGGAAGGTCCGATTAAAACGATCATTCCCTGGGCAAGCACTTTTTTTACCGAACAAATTATCGCGAAAGCAAAAAAACAGTTCGGCGAGGATTATTACGGCTTTTTAATGCTGGGCGGAATGAGCGGCGGCGGAATGGGCATGTTTGTTAATCCGGAAAAGTACGAAACCTACAAAAAAAAGGTGCTGGAAATTTTGCAGGATACCAAAAAAGAGCTTTCCAGTTCGCTGCCTTTTGCCATGGAGCCAGTGGTTTATAACTGGAGCATTAACAACCGCGGAAGTTGGAGCAATTTATTATGGGCAAACGAAGCATTAATGCCCGAGCAATATTACGGCATCCATGTTTCGGGTTTGGTAAAGCAGGATCCGGCTTCGGTTTCGTATGTTCGTCGTGCAGAAATTGATTTTTTCACCACTTATTGTGAAAAAAATAACCTGGCTTATCCGCTGCTGCGCACGATCATCAGCAATTTGTTTAAAGTTTCTGATCCTTCATCTCAGGGAAACCGGAATACGGAGAATGAAAAGGCCGATTTCATCAAAAAGCAAAATGGATTTGATTTTATTCAGCATGAAGAAATCCGCCAGGAAATGCAGAAAGGGTTGATTGGCTTATCGCGCAACCGTTTGCCAGCCGAAACGCTGATTGAAGATGTGCAGCCAGGCGATGTGTTTTACCTCGAAAAAGACTCGGTAAAAGAAGCAGGTGAAGCAGCCATTCGTGCCGGAAAAGTAGCCGTAATGACTCTGGCTGCTGGAATTGGCAGTCGGTGGACAAAAGGCGCGGGCGTAATCAAAGCTATCAATCCGTTTGTAGAACTGGAAGGCGCGCACCGGAGTTTCCTGGAAATCCATCTGGCCAAAACCCGTAAAGTTGCCGAAAAATATCAGGCATCCATTCCGCATGTGGTGGCTACCAGTTACCTTACGCATAATCCGATTCGTGATCAGCTTTACCTCAGCAACAATTATGGCAATGAGGGCAGCGTTTATTTGTCGCCGGGCCGTTCAATCGGTCAGCGTTTTGTGCCGATGGCACGCGATCTGACTTTTTTGTGGGAAGAAATGCCGCAGGAAACGCTGGACGAAAACAAGCAGAAAGTGCGCGATGCCGTGCGACAAACCATGATTGGCTGGGCAAAAACAAAAGGCGAAGGTGCAGATTACACCGATAATATTGCTGCACAACGGTTTTCGCCACTTGGGCATTGGTATGAAGTTTCCAATTTGCTGCGAAATGGAACTTTATCCAGAATGCTGGCCGAACATCCCGAACTGGAAACCATTATGCTGCACAATGTGGATACGCTGGGAGCCGATGTTGATCCGTATGCTTTAACGGCACATTTGGTTTCGGGCAATGCATTGACTTTTGAGCTGATACCGAGAAGGATTGAGGACAGAGGCGGCGGTTTGGCCAGAGTAAACGGCAATTTGCGTTTGCTGGAAGGCTTGGCGCAGCCGCGGGAAGAAGATGAGTTGAATTTAAGCTATTACAATTCCAACACAACCTGGATTCAAATTGATGCTTTGTTGCAGCTTTTTGGCTTAACGCGGGATGATTTGCAAGAAAACAATCAGGAACAATTAGCCAAAGCAGTGCGCAGTGTTGCAGCCAGAATCCCGACTTATGTGACCATTAAAGATGTAAAATATCGCTGGGGGCACGGTCAGGAAGACATTTATCCGGTTGCACAAATTGAAAAATTGTGGACGGATATGACGGCTTTGACCGATTTAAAATGCGGCTATCTGGTGGTGCCCAGAACGCGCGGCCAGCAGATGAAAGATCCGGCGCAATTAGATGCCTGGGTTACAGATGGTAGCAAAGATTATGTAGAATCTTTATGCGTTTTTAAGAGCTAACGTTTTATACTGATGCTGTTTTTACCGGTATAAAAAAGGTGGACTTTATCGTCCACTTTTTTGTTTATAAGTTGGTTGTTGCTGATGCTTCTTTCTCTTCTTAGCTTTGTGTAAGTAGCCGCTTTGTCATTTCGACCGTAGGGAGAAATCCTATTCAAACCTATAAATCTTCTCTTTCGCTTTGAATAAGATTCCTCCTATCGTCGGAATGACAAAGCGCAGATCAAGCAAAAAGAACCAAAAGAAGGGCATAAGCCAGATTGAATAATTTTAATTGAAAGGTATGATGTAGAAAGCAAACCTGCGGTTGCTTGGCTTTATGTTCTTTTGCCTTGAAACAAAAGAACCAAAAATTCAAGAATGCCGAATCACTTCCGGGCGGCATTTAGGCCTGCGCGCCTGGGTGGCTACCTTGCATACGTCTCTACTTGGTTGTTAACTTGCTTATGCTTCTTTTATTAACTTTTAATGAAAAGAAAAAATAGAACACCCGATCGAAATCTACTGCTTCTTTTAGCCATCTAAAATCAAAATCACAGCAACAAAGCTTTAAAAGATTCTTTCGCGTAATCGCCCCAATCTTTTAAAGCCGCTTGCAAAGTAGTGCGCAACTGCTTGTTATTTACCGGTTTGCCTTTGGTGGGCGGATTAAGGTTTTTCGGATCAACATTTACTTCATTTACTTTGGTAGCAAACCAGGTAACGTTTTCGTGCGGAAGGGCAACGCCTAAAATCATGCCCGGCAAACCGGTAAATGATTCCGGCCCACCGGAAACCGCAATTTCATCCGTATAAAAAGCAACTACATAAATAGAATCCAGCACAATTGCATTTGCGCGCCGGCAGGTGTAACCGGCAATATCGCGGGTTTCGTCGGTAATTTTCCAATTGATGTTGCGCAGGCTGTCTTTCACCAGAAACGTTTCCTCAAACACCTTTTTCTGGCTGATGAAACTGCTGGTAGTCAGATCTGTACGGATAATATTGTTCTGTGTGGATTGCGCGCCACTAAAAAAACCGGGAGATGCCGATTCTTCCGCATCAGGCTTAAACAAGGTTTTATTTCCCGAAAAATAAAGCGTGCTTTTTAGTTTTTTAAACTGCGGCTGCGTTTTTTTATACTGATCAAAAGCCTGCTGCATATAGCTTTCATTGTTTTTATTGATCTGTTTTTTCATCATCGCAAACATGTTGATGGTTTTTTCAAACTCAACCGAACCAACTGTGGTAAAATGCGTGTTTTGCGCTTGGATTTGGCTGTAACCCAACAGACAAACCATCATCAGGATAAAGTTTTTCATCATTTTAGTTTTTAGGGGCTGCACCGCCCATTTTGTTAAAATCGTAAACAATTGAGAACATAAAATACCGGCGGATAGTAGTGTAAGTGCTTTGCGTAAGAAACGTGCTGTTTGCACTTCGGGTAAAACCAATATTCTGGTTCAGCAAATCGTTTCCGCTAACCACCAGTTTTAAACTTTCATCCTTGAAAAAAGCTTTGCTTATGCTGGCGTTGATAATTAAACGTTGAAAATCCTGGTTAAAAGAAACTGTTTTGCCTTGAAATTCATAGTTTCCATCTGTGCTGATCTGAAATTTCTTGGGGAGATAAAAATCAAAACCACTTCTGGCAGTAAAACCTGTTCCGTTATTATTGATTGCTGTTAGTAATGATGACTGGCTTCTGGTAAAAGTTGGGCCACCAATGATATATACATCATACTTTTTTTCTCTGAATTTGGATAATCTGCCTGAAATGCTATAAGTGTAAGACTGTGTTTTATTTAATGCTCCATTGGTGTAGCTGTAATATGTATTTCCGTTGGCGTTTACATTCAGCCCTCCGCTTAAATCTAAAATTTTTATTTTCTGGTTGTAGCCGCCATATAAATAAAAGTTGGCCGTTTGTTTTCCGTGGAGGTTGGTAGATTGATAAATGCTTTTTCCAGCAGAATCCGTCATCGTATTACTAATAATAGCATTGGAAGTAGTTGAAAGTCCACCACTTACGTAAATAGATTGTCCGCTTAAAACTTTGTAAGAATTGTAATAAGTACCGAAACGATTGGTAAAAGATGGCCGCAAATCCGGGTTACCGATCGTGATATTTAACGGATCAGTATTCACGCGCACCGGCTGAATCTGGTCTATATTTGGTTGCGTATTGTAACCATTATAATCAATGCGGATGGAACGCTGGCCCGAAAACCGGTATTGATAACTGGCCTGCGGACTGTAATTGATAAAGCTTCTTTTAAGCTCATTATTGGTGTAAAGGTCTGTCTGGTCAAAGTTTACATCCGCTACTTTTGTCCCGAAATTAAAAGTGGTTTTGTTTTTTTTATAGTTAAAAACAGCACCGGCCTGGTTGCTCGTTTGATTTAACTTGTAATTACTGCTCAGCGTGTTATCCACCTGATCATATTCTCCAGGTAAAGATTGATTGTAGGATACACGGTTAATGCTGCCATTATTCAGGATCAGCCGATAATTACCTGTAAGCGTAACGGTTTTTGTGAGCGGCTCCGAAAAGGTAAAGTTTGAGTTGAAAACGTTACTTGTAATATTGTTGGTTTTATACTGATTAACGCGCTGTGTACTGTCTGGTCGGCCCAAATTGTTGTAATAATCAATCTGTGTGTTCAGGTAACCTTTAGTGTGGTTTTGATTCAGTGCTTCGGTAAAGTTTGCTGTAAACGTGCGGCCTTTCTTCTTAAATTTCTTGGTGTAAAAAAGGCTTGCGTTTAAAATCTTTTCGTCGCCGTTGTTGGTCAATATGCGGTTGCTTCTGTTCAACAACGTATCATTTCCGCGCAAACTGGTTGCCAGGTAATTATTTTGAGATTTGGTGTTTTTTATGGTGCCGTCAATCGTTAGTTTTAAGGTTGAAGAAGTATCCAGCTTAATAAAATAGGCCGCATCCAGTTTCTGCCTAAAAATCGAATTGTTAAAATCCTGCGTGGTATTACTTTTGATCAAACCAGTTGGTAACGTGTTCTGTGTCAGATTATCACGGTTGCCTTTTACATTTAAAAATCCGGTTTTATAATTGGTGTTGATGCTTTCTTTATCACCATTCCACTTATCGTCAAAATGCAAACCACCAGTTCTGGCCGTTGGGATGCCCTGGCCGTTGTATCTTCCGTCAAAAGAATCCAAATCATCTCCGCCGCTAAAATAAATGCTGATGCTGCCATCATCACCAATTTCGGTGTTTGCGTTAGATGCGCCGTATTTATTGCTGTCTTCCCAACCCAAACCTGTTTTGCCGGTATTGGCCAGCGTGCCGTAAGCAGAAAACTTCTTTTTGCCCCAGAATTTGTTGAATAAAAGCTGTTCCTGGTAATATTTATCGGTGGCAGCACCAATATCCAGTTTACCAAAATAACCGTTCTTTTTGTCTTCTTTTAGTTTAATGTTGATGGTTTTAGTTTTCTTGCCATCATCTACGCCGGTAAACGCCGACTGATCGCTGGCTTTATCGTAAAGCTGCACTTTATCAACCATATCGCTGCGGATGTTTTTGGTAACCAGCGTTGGGTCATCGCCAAAAAATTCTTCTCCATCTACCAAAACCTTGTTTACAGTTTGGCCTTGCGCCGTAATTTTCCCGTCTTTATCTACCTGAATTCCAGGAAGTTGCTTTAGTAAATCTTCTACTTTGGCATTGGGCTGCACTTTAAAACTGCTGGCATCAAATTCGGTAGTATCGCCTTTTATTTTGATGGCTGCTTTGGTGCCCTTAATAATCACGCCGGCTAGCAAACGCGCTTTCAGCAGCATCGAAATCCGCTTAAAATCATGTTCTTTATTAATGGAATCAAGCGTAAAATGCTCTACATAATCCGCATAATTTGGGTAGGAAACCAGCAAAATAAACTTGCCTTTATTCAGTCCGCTGATGCTGAAACTACCGTCTTCAGCCGTGCGAACAAACTTTTTTAAGGTAGAATCTTTGGCGTTTAAAACAACAATGCTGGTGTTGTGCAGCTTAACATTGGTAACCGTATCGGCAACGCTGCCTTTAATGCGGTAACTGCTTTGGGCCAGTAAATATTGCGTAGCGAAACAAATAAAAAAAGTAAATATTATGCCTTTCATACACAGTGGTTTATGGGCATCAATATATAACTAAATTTTTAATAGTTTTTTACTGAGAAGAATAATTTTTGCTTTTTAACTATTTTTAACACTTTGGATTATACTAAACTTGCTGATACTGTTTTTACCACACTTTTTTTAGGCTGATAAAAACAGCATCAGTTTTTGTTGCCGCGTACCTCAACCAAAATCAAACTATCGTGCGGAATGCCCAGCGTTTTGCCGGGCGTAATTTGCAGATAATGGGCGAGGTAGCCGTCCATAATTCCTTTCATTACTTTGATGGTATTTTCATCTTCTCCGGGCCACATCATTTCCATCGGTTCAACAAAATATAGTTTCCCGTTTTGATCCACCCGAACGGCAAAACTGTGGTGAAAATCAGCATAAGCTTTGTTGATAGTTACGCTGTATTCAGGGTAAAAAAGCGTTTCCGGAATGTAATAACTGTCTAAATCTTTGGCTTTTGTTTTGGCGTTAGTAATCAAAACATTCGGACTATTACTTTTCAGCAGCACAGGTTTCTGCGCGGCAAATATTTTTTTGTCGTTTTGAGCCGATTCTTTTGCCAGAGAAGCAATGTAAGCCGTATCTTTTTTAGTGGTTTGCCGCAAATTTTCTACATTTAAATGCGCGCTGTTTAAGTAATCTTCCGCATAAAAAGTAACATATACGTTGGAGTTTTTCCAGTTGATAACTTTATTTTTTACTTCCAGCACCTGGAAACGCAAACTGTCTTTGCTGATTTTTTTGGCTTTAAACCAGGCACCTGCCATACTGAAAATAGAATCGTGATCCAGCACAAGCGGCAAATCGTAATAGCGCTTTTTTATCGGACTAAATACACTGACCGAAGTATCCGACACGAAAATAATTTTCCAGGAAGGTTTAAGCTGATAACCTTGCGCATTAAACGAAACGTTATTGGCAAACCTGCGGTAAACTTCAATAAAATGGATGCCGGTTACCGTTTTAAAAGTTGTTTTGGTGCGTTCGATCAGCTGTTCATTGGTTTCCTGTGCAGAACCCGGCTCAACTTTCTGCGGATTTTGTTTACAGGAGAAGAAAGCCGAAACGAATACGATCAATAGTAAAAATCGAAAATTTATCATTTAAAAACAGCATTGGTAACTGCTGTTAAGATAACGGATTTGGTTGAATATGATAAAAATGATTTTAAAAATGTTATCCCTAAAAATACCCGATAAAAACAGCATCCAAAAATCACTTCCCAGCCAGCGGATAACCTTTGCTCGTCCAGTTGGTATTTAAATTGACGGGCAGATTGAGCAATTTTACGTTGCTGAAACCAGCATTTTGCAAAGCTGTAAACGCTGGCCGGATATTTGGGCATTTGCCAAACGGACAACATCCACAATAAATAACCATCGCTGTATTTTTAGAAAGCGATTTTACCTTTTCCATTAAAATTTCCAGGTTTTCCGTTTTATTTGCCGGGCCGATGTGTGTGGCATCTTTTATATCTTCCACCGCGCCAATGTTTAAAATCAAGGGTTTTTGTGCCTGTGGATTTTGAATGATGGCCGCTAATTCTGCTGGTTCAATCAACTGATTTATTTTCCATGGATTACGGATTTCCAGCTTTGGCATCGGCGCAGGCGAAGTTTGCGCTTTGGTTTCAGCCCAAATAAAACTCAGCAATACAATCAACAGTAATTTTTGCATGGTAAAAGAAGCATTGGTTATTCTCCACCAAAATTAAAACAAACTATCAGAAATAACGATAACCTCAAATCTACCAAGTCAGTTTTCCCTGATAATAATCCAAAATTTTCATCCGCAAAATATAATCATAACGTGCGCTGATGAGGTTGATATTGGCCGCGTCAAGCTTGTTTTTGGCTACGGTGTAATCCACCGAATTGCCCACGCCGGCATTAAATTTTACTTCCGTAGCTTTAAAAGATTCGGTGTAAGAACGAACCTGACTTTGCAGCGTGCGATAACGGCCAGAAGATGCGGTGGTATTAAAAAACGCCTGTTCTACCGCTTGTTTCAGCTGGATACGCGTGGTTTGTTCTACCAGTTCGGCATTTTTCAGGTCAATTTTAGCCAAAGCAATCCGGCTTCGCGAAAACCAGTTGCTGAAAATGGGAACTTGCAAACCTAAAGTAACGGCAGAATTATAATTGTTTTTAAACTGATTGCTATAGCTGATTTTCTCGGAACGGTAATCGCTCTGGTTCGTCATCACGTAAGATTTGTTTCCGTTTTGCAACGTTACATAATCACCGGTAGATACTCTGGCGCTATCCATAAAAATATTTCTGCTGGCCGCGCTGGAGTAATTGGTGTTTAAAGAAGCATTTAAAGAAAGCGTTGGATACAGATAACCACGGGCAGAACTAACGCCTTTTGCCGCACTTTTTGTACGATAAGCACTGGCTTTCACCAAAGATAGTTGCTCTAAAGCAGCTTCATAAATCGCTTCCGGACTGTTATTATAGGAAGTAGAAAGCTGCTCGGCATTAAGCGGCGCAAAGCTTTGCTGTTTTTGATAAGGCACATTCATCAGCTGGGCAAGCGCAACTTTGGCTGCTTCCAGGCTGTTTTGGTTGTTGATGATCGACAAACTATCGTTGCTTAGTTGTCCGCGCAAATCCGATAATTGGTAAGGCGCAATTGCACCGTCTGTATTCAAAATCTCCGAACGACGGATTTGTTGCTGCGAAACCGATGCCTGATTTCTAGATTGATTAACCAATTCCTGGTTATTCAAAATTTGCAGGTAAGCCAAAATTACGTTCAGCGTTAAATTATCTTTTTGCTGCTGCAATTCCAGTTTGCTGGCCTGAAACGCAAGCAGGTTTTGTTTGATCGTGTTCCACAACAAAAAACCGTTAAACAAAACCAGACTGCCGCCAACCGAATAATTGGTGTAATTAATTTGCTGGTTTAAATATGTGTTGGTAAACGGATCAATGCTGCGGCCCTGATTTAAGCCCTGCGAAATGTTTCCGCCTAAATTCGGCAGCAAATTTAATTTTGCCTGATTGTAGTTGATGTTAGAACGCTGCGCCGACAGTTCGCTTTGTTTTACACCGAGGTTATTGCTGATGGCCGTTTCCACGCATTGTTGCAGCGTTAAAGCAGATTTGTTAAAAGTGCTGTCCTGCGCAACAATTTTTGTGGTATAAAAGAAGCATAGCAGGAAGCAGGAGTAAAGGAATTTCATGTTGAGAAATGCTATCAGCTGTTAGCTTTAAGCAATCAGCTTGAAGCAATCAGCATAAAAAATTAGTGAGGTTGATTGAGTTTTTAGCTGAAAGCTGATTGCTGACAGCTTTCAGCTCTACTCAATCCTTCCGTCCAGCAAATTAATTATCCGCGAACCGTAAGCTGCGTTTTTTTCCGAATGCGTTACCTGCACAATTGTAACACCTTGATGGTTAAGTGTTTTAAACAGTTCCATAATTTCTTCGGCTTGTTTGGAGTTGAGGTTTCCGGTTGGTTCATCAGCCAAAATCACTTTCGGGTTGGCGGCCAAAGCGCGTGCGATGCCAACCAGTTGCTGTTGTCCGCCGGAAAGCTGGTTCGGGAACAGATCCTTTTTGCCCACAATCTGAAAACGATCCAGAATATCAGCCACCACAGATTTTCGTTCGGATGATTTCATACCCTGATAAATCAGCGGCGTTTCAATGTTTTCGTAAACCGTCAGTTCATCAATCAAATGATAAGCCTGGAAAACAAAACCAATATTTTGCTTGTACAAAGCCGAACGCTGCTTTTCCTTTAGTTTGAAAACTGATTGATTATCAAACAGGTATTCTCCTTCGGATGGTTCATCAATCATTCCTAAAATGTGCAGCAAAGTGGATTTCCCGGAGCCAGACGGCCCCATAATTGAAATAAATTCGCCTTCGGAAATGTTCAGGCTGATGTCTTTTAACAAAAACGTTCGGTTAGAACCGGTAGAAACCCATTTGAAAATGTTTTTTAGTTCGATCATAAATTTGTGTGCTGATTTGATTTTGGGTGCAGCAGCTTTGCCGTTTTGTACAAAAACCGGTACCAAATTGGTTATCAGTTGAAAAACAGCCTTTTAAGTAGTTTTAGTTAAGCTTTACTGTTCGTTATCGATACAAGTAATGTTTCCTATTGATACAATTTTATGCCGGTAAAAGAAGCATTGCCTGCCGTAGCAAATCTTGCTGATCCATTGGTAACATGAATTTGACATTGCCAATTTGATAAAAATTCCTTGCATAAGTATTTTAATTTGGCACAACTCCGCATCAAAACTTAAAAATAGTATTGTATTTTTTGTTTTAAAATGAAAATGTATTAGTTGATGATGATTGCCAATTTTTTAAAAGAAAACAAATATTTCAAATCGCTGCTTTAAGACATTACCAATAAGCGAACAATACTTGCTTTTTGATTAAAATATTGTAAAGAATGAACGAATTTGAAAATTTACCAATAGTGCCGGTTGCTAAGCAGGAAGAAAGTTCATTAGAAAAAATTGTTCTGATGGAAGAACGGTTAAAAATAGACCTTGAAAAAGTTGAAACGGGTACGGTACAAATTCGTAAAAAAGTAATTTCGGAAGAAGTAACGCAGGATGTGCCTGTTGTTTCGGAAGAAATTATAATCGAACATAAACCGATCAATCAATACGTGGCAGCGGTTCCGGCGGTTCGGACGGAAGGCGATACAACTATAATTTCGGTGGTAAAAGAAGTATTGGTGATAGAGAAACGGCTGATGTTGGTAGAAGAAATTCATCTCACTAAAAACAAAACCGAAACCATAACAACGGTGAACGAAACTTTACGAAAAGACGAAGTAGAGATTAACCACATCGATTTAAAAACAAGTAACACAGCAACAAATCAATAATTAACTTAAAATTAAAAACAAACAATCATGTCACAAACAGTAATTGGAATTTTCGACTACACCAGCGAAGCTCAAGAAGCAGTTAGCTATTTGGTAAGTAATGGTTTTAGCAGAGACAGTATTGATCTATCTTCTCGCGGAGCAGAAACTGAAGGCACTACAGATACAGCTTATGAAGATGAAGATCATAGCAGTGTAGGTGGTTTTTTCAGCAACCTTTTCGGTAGCAGCGATGAAACAGAAAAATACACACAAGTTGGCCAAAAAGGATCAATTGTAACTGTTCATGCAAAATCAGCTGATGAATCAGAAAAAGCAGCTCGTATATTAGATAATTATGGTGCAATTGACGTAAATGAGCGTGCCGAGCAATACAAAAGTGGCAATACTGCACTTGGTGTTCCTCAACCAGCAAAAACTCAAGAAGGTGATTCAATCAAAATCATTGAAGAAAAAATGCAGGTTGGCAAACGTGAAGTAGAAACTGGTGGTGTGCGTTTACGCAGCCGTATTGTAGAGCAAGCAGTGCATGAAGATGTACGTTTACGTACAGAACGCGTTCGTGTTGAACGTACCAATGTTAGCCGTGCGGCTACAGAAGCTGATTTAGCTGCTTTTAAAAATGCTACAATTGAAATGAAAGAAACTGCAGAAGTGCCTGTAGTAAGTAAAGAAGCTTATGTAACTGGCGAGGTTTCTTTAGGAAAAGAAGTATCAGAAAAAAATCAAACGGTAGAAGGAACTGTTCGCAAAACAGAAGTGGATACCGAAAACTTTACGGATGAGGCTACCAAATTAGCTAACGGTAATACCAAAACAACCGGTGATACCAAAACAACCGGAAAAACCAACACAGACGGTGGTTTTTATAAATAAGCGGAAATAACTAACACCGCTATTCTATTTTAAAAGCGTCGGCCAGGCAATCTGGCGGCGCTTTATTTTTAAATTCCCTTTCAAAACTTCTTTTTAAAACAAATTATGGCAGATTTAGATGTACGGCCCAAAAAAAATAACTCCTGGTGGCTTTGGCTTTTATTATTACTGATTGCATTGGCTTTATTATTTTTCTTTTTACGCGGATGCAACAACACAAAAGTCAATCAAAATGCAACCGCTGATTCTACAGTAAACAATAATACAGGTGGTACTGCCAGTAATGCGGTTGCTGCAACAATTCCGGCAGACCAGATTGATTTTAATTCGCCAAAAGCTTCTTACGGAGAAATTACGGATACCAGCATTAGTGTTCGCGGAAATAACAAATACACAATTTATGGTTTAGGCGAGGATATTTTGTTTGATAAAGATAAAAGTACGCTTAAAAGCAGTGCCGAAACGGAGCTGAAAATGATTGCAGGATCATTAACCAAACGTTTTAAAGGTGCAAACCTCAGCGTTTACGGTCATACAGATTCTACCGGAAGTGCTGCACACAATAAAAAGTTAGGCGCAGAACGTGCTGAAGCTGTACGTTTATGGTTGGTTAAAAATGAAAATCTGCCTGATAGTTCTATCGCAGTTCATTCTTTTGGTGCAACTAATCCGGTGGCATCCAATGCAACAGCAAAAGGCAGACAGGAAAACCGTAGTGTGGCAATTGTAGCTACGCCGGCCAAAGCTTCAGGAAATCAATAGTAAATTATTAAATTTTAAATTCAAAAAAGATGTCAGTAAACGATAACAACACTGCTTCTCGCTTAAAAGAATTAAGTGAAAGTGACTATGAAATTGTAGATGGAGAACCGAACATTAAAGGTTGGGACGTAAAAGATGCAACCGGAAAACAAATTGGTGATGTTGACGATTTGATTTTTAATCCGGATACCAACAAAGTTTTATACATTATAACAGATCTGAATAACAATAAATTCGGACTTGATAATGATAAAAAAGTGCTCGTTCCGATTGGATTAGCAGAGCTTCATGAAAAAGATGATGAAGTGATTTTGCCGGGCATAACTGCGGCGCAATTATCTGCATTGCCTAAATACGAAAAAGGTAATATCACTTCTCAAACAGAATCTGCCATTCGTACGGTGTTTGCTGGTGGTGCTGTTGCAGCTGCTGCCACGAATCAGCCTGATTTTTATCAGCACGAAAATTTTAATGATAAGAAGCTTTATGGCAAACGCCAGCAAAATACGGCTGATACAACTGCCATTCCGATTATTGAAGAAAAAATGGAAGTTGGTAAACGCGAAGTAGAAACAGGTGGTGTAAGGTTAAAAAGCCGTGTGGTACAGGAGAATGTTCAGGAAAATATTAATTTACGTTCAGAACATGTGCATGTAGAACAAACACCAGTTAATCGCCCCGCAACAGCTGCTGATCTGGAAGCTTTTAAAGAAGGGACTATCGAGATGAAAGAATATGCCGAAGTTCCGGTGGTAAGCAAGGAAGCTTATGTTACGGGCGAGGTTTCTTTGGAAAAAGAAGTATCAGAAAAAAATCAGACAGTAGAAGGAACCATCCGCAAAACGGAAGTGGATACCGAAAACTTTACAGAGGAAACGGATAAGGTGACCAACAAAAGTTCTGTTGCTGCCGGCAAACCGGGCGAAAGTTCTTCAACTATTTAAATCTAATCCAATAAAACCATCAAATTTATTTTGATGGTTTTATATTAAAACAAAACAGTTTATTGATTGAAAAAATTATTCAGTCAATATTAATCTTCTTAGAACCTGTTAAATTTACAGCTAATATCCTCCGTTCTCATTGCCATTTCAGTTTTATTTCTTGCTATTAATTGTTATTAAAAATTAAATCAGCTTTTTAAAATGGGCATCATTTTTTAGTTGATAAAAGAAGCATCAGAATTAATTTAACAGATTTCTAAAAAGTTCTTTTAGTTAAAATCCAAATCAATATTTCTTTTAGTAAAAGCCTTTTTAAAATCAAAAATCAAATTAAATTACTTTTTTATGGAAACTAATGTGCACACAAACGAAGGATTAACGCATTCTTCTAATTTTTCAAGATCATCTGGATTTTCGCAACGTATTAGCTGGGCTGCTGTTTTTGCAGGGCTGATTATTGCAGTTTTTGTTCAGCTGGCCTTAACACTTCTTGGTTTAGCTATCGGGTTAAGTACGGTTGATGCTACTAATCATAATACGCCGGGCAACGGGCTTGCCATAGGTTCTGGCGTATGGTATGTGGTAAGTTTACTAATATCACTATTTATCGGAGGCTGGGTAGCCGGACGTTTAGCAAAGGATAAACATACTTCAGAAAGTGTGATCCATGGATTACTGGTTTGCGGATTGATGTTTATTTTAACCTTTTATCTTTTAACCAGTGCCTTAGGTAATCTGATTGGCGGAGCAGGATCTTTAGCAGGAAAAGCTATTTCTACAGCGGCTCCCTCTATTAACGAAGCTGCGCAAAATCATTTTGGTAATGGTAACCAATTAGCTACAGACAGTGCAAAAGTAGCTGGTACTGTTAATCAAAACAAAGATGAAGCAGAGCAGAAAGCCAGGCAAGTTGCAGATGATGCAGCGTCGGCTACTTCTAAAGGCGCTTTATATACTTTCTTCGGAATTTTGTTAGGAGCCATTGCAAGTGCTTTTGGTGCTAAAAAAGGAAGAGATTCTAAAGTGCCTGCGGATTATTATGCAACCAAAACAGCAGAAGCTTAAAAACATTAAACTGGTTTTTTGGGTTAACCTAAAAATCTTCCTGAAAAGAAAACAGGTAAAAACAATTTTATTTTCACTATACTTATCCATTTAAATTCAAAACTATGTTCGATCAAATCTTACAACTGGTTAAAGACCAGATCAATGGCAATTCCTCAGCTTCTTCTGCTATACCTGCCGGACAAGAAGATGCAGTTCATCAGGAAATTGCAAATCATATTAATAACGGCCTGCAAAGCCAAGCTACAGAACAAGGTGGTGCTGGCGGTTTATTATCAATGTTAACCGGAGGTGTAACTTCTGGCAGCCCAATTACCAGCGCTATTGAAGGTGGTTTGGCAAGCAGTTTAGGTAGTAAATTTGGTTTGCCGCCAATGGCAACCGGTGCAATTGCTGCTGCTTTACCAGGAATTTTGCAAAAATTTGCTCATAAAGCAAATGATCCTAATGATTCAAGTATTACTTCGGATAGCATCACTAGCGCTTTAGGTGGCGGAGGCGGTGGCCTTGGTGGAATGTTGGGTGGAATGTTTAAATAAGCTTAGCAATTAATTATAAGCCGTCAGAATTTAGCTGTGTATTTAGCTAAATTCTGATGGCTTTTTGCTGTTGGCAATTTTTACTCACTCCGCAAACTTTTTACTGGATTGGCCAATGCTGCTTTTATCGCCTGAAAACTGATGGTTGTTAAAGCAATACATAAAGCAATTAACGCTGCCAATCCAAAAATCCACCAACTGATTTCGATTCGATAAGCAAAACTTTGCAGCCAGTTATGCATCATCAGCCAACTTATTGGCGTAGCAATTACCGAAGCAAGAACAACCAGTAAAACAAAATCTCCGGAAAGTAACTGTACAATGTTTCCTGTACTTGCACCCAAAACTTTCCGTATTCCAATTTCTTTTACGCGTTGCCTTGCAAAAAGCGCAATCAAACCAAACATGCCCATTGCTGCAATAAAAAGCGTAATTACGGCTACATAATTGGTTACTTTTAAAATTCCGTTGAGTAAAGTGTATTGCTGATCAATGCGATTGGTCATGTAATTGTAGGAGAAATCACGGCGCGGATTCATCGATTTAAATACTTTTTCTAATTGGGCAATGATACTTTGCGCATGTAAAGGATCAATTTTCAAACTTAAAAAACTGGCCTTCAAGTTTTGTTGTCCGCCATAACTATGAATAATCGGTTCGATGCTTTCGCTTAACTTTTGATAGTTAAAATCTTCCATCAATCCAATTACATTGTCAACTTCATCACCGTGGCCTTTGGCTTTTAGTTGTTTGCCGGCGGCCGTTTTCCAACCCAAAGCTTTCATTGCTGCGCGATTGATCAGTACATTATTTTTCTCGGCAGCTTTAGCTACATTTCTAAAATTTCGGCCTTCTGCCAACGGAATCTGGTACGTTTCTATCAAACCTGCATCCGTGGCAGCTTGTCGCAAACCAACTTCTTTACCAGTAGCAGGGTCATAGTAAGTGTTGTAATTGTGCTGATAAGCAGTTGGGATTGTATAACTTGTGGAAATATTTTTGATGTAAGGATTGCTACGTAACTCGTTTAAAACGGCATCAAAACGGGCATTTGCCACTTCCGGATTTTTAAAAGCCAGATCAAGCGGAACGATTAAAATATTATTTGGATTATAACCGGGCGATACATTTTTCATGTACGACATTTGCCGGTTTAAAATCAGCGTTACACCAATAAAAATAATGGCCAGCGTAAATTGTAAGGTAATTAAAGCATTTCTGGTAATATATTTATTGTGGTTGCCAGTCATTTTACCTTTTACCGAATCGGTAATTTTTATGGAAGTGAGATGCAAAGCAGGATAACTTCCGGCTAAAATCACCACTAAAGTTCCGGTAATTAAAATAGTTAGGGATAAAGGATAATCTTTAACGAGATCGAAAGAAATCGCTGCAAAATCACTTTTTACGATTTCGTTGATCTGCCCAAGCAACACAGAACGAAACAGCAGAAAAGCAAACAGGAGCGAGGTAAACACGAGAATAGCATTTTCCACGCAAAACTGCCACACGATCTGCATTTTGCTGCTGCCCATCATTTGTTTTACGGCTACTTCTTTTGCGCGGTTAAACATGGTGGCAGTATTGAGGTTGATGAGGTTGGCCACAATAATTAGCAGGATAAAAACAGCACAGGCAACAGCACCTTTAATAATCACGTTTACGGTATCGCCAGCTTCTGCTTTTATAAGATTTTCAAACGGAACGACTTTAATTTGTTCATCTTTATGATCTTTCGGGTAATTAAGCCTGGCGATTTTGTTAAGTTGATACACTAAATTTTGACGGTTTGCACCAGGTTTCAGCAGTAGAAAGTTTTCCGCGAAAGTGTTGTACCAATTGGCAGCACTTTTAAAATCAGGATTATCTTTTAAGAAGGCTATGTTTAAAATTGCGCCAGGATGTAAGGTCGCATTAACCGGAATTGGTTTTAAAACGCCGGTAACCGTTAGCTGTGTACTGTCATCCGCAGTAATGATTTTACCAACCGGATTTTGTTTTCCAAAAAGTTTTTCGGCCATTTCATGACTCAGAACAACATTGTATTTTTCATTCAATGCTGTTTTTACCTGGCCAAATTCAAAAGGAAAAGAAAAAACTTTAAAAAAGCCGGTTTCGCCAAAAATGGTATTGTCCTGAAATTCTTTGTTTTGATATTTCAGCCAAGGAAAATACCAGGTTTGTGTATGCGTTGCTGCTGCTACATCCGGACAGTTTTTTAAAATCTCTTCCAGTAACGGAAACGGCGTTTGGTTGTAATCATTGCCGGTTTTTGGTTTCGTTTTTAAGTAAACCATCCGTTCCTGGTTTTTAAAAATGCTGTTGGCTGTTAAATATTCATAAACCAACAAGGAAAGCACCATTACGCTGGCCAATCCAAGTGAAAGCCCAATCAGATTAATCAATGTAAAACCTGTGTTTTTGACAAGGTTGCGGTAACCGGTTTTTAAGTAGTTTTTAAACATGGATTTTGAATTTTAACCTGATGCTTCTTTTATCGATACATTTTTAGTGGTTTGAATGAGATTTCCTCACTCGACCTTCAAACTTTTCACCGGATTGGCCAATGCTGCTTTTATCGCCTGAAAACTGACGGTTGTTAGCGCAATCAACACAGATATAAGTGCAGATAAAACAAAAATCCACCAGCTAAGCGTGATGCGGTAAGCAAAATCTTGCAGCCAGTTATGCATGGCCCAGTAAGCCAGCGGAAAAGCAATAAGGCAGGCAATTAATACCAGTTTTACAAATTCGGCAGTTAGCAAGCCAATTACATTGGATACGCTGGCGCCTAAAACTTTACGGATTCCGATTTCTTTGGTGCGTTGTTCGGTTGTGAAAATCGCTAAACCAAACAATCCCAAACAGGCAACCAGGATGGTTAAAATGGTAAAAATATTGAGTATGCGGCCGGTTTTCGTTTCCGTTTGATAAGTTTTATTGTACAAATCATCCATAAACGCGTAAGTAAAAGGCTCTTCTGTATTAAATTGATTCCATTCCTGCTTCATGACTGACAGTAAGCCGGAAACATCGCCGGTTTTTACTTTGATAATCAGTCCGGATTCAGAATTAAGCACCATCAATAACGGCGTAACCGATTCGTGTAATGATTTAAAGTTGAAATCTTTAACCACGCCAATTACGGTGTAAGAACGGTTTTTTCCTGCTGAACTGTTTTTTTGTGCGATAATGCGTTTACCGACCGGATTATTACCCAAGTTGAAGGCTATTGCAGCCGTTTCATTAATCACCACAGCAGCTGAATCTGTTGCAAAAGATTTAGAAAAGTTTCTGCCGGCAGCCAGTTGCATGCCTAAAGTTGGAATGTACTGCTCATCCACATCATAACGCAGCGTTTTCATCACCTGGTTTTCTTTTCCTTCGGGATAAAACATCGCGTTATTGCTGTTGCTTGGTCCGGCAGGTTTGTAGCCAGAAACAGTAGCATTAATCACGCGGGAATCTTTCAAAATTTCCTGCTTAAAAACCGCTTCATTTTTGCCTAAAGCCCAGGAATTTGGCAGTACCAATAGTTGCGATTTATCATAGCCTAACTTTTTATTCTGGATAAATTTCATCTGCTGATAAACCACGATCGTGCTGATAATCAGGCAAACAGAAATAAAAAACTGAAAAACCACCAAACTGCTACGCAAACTAAAACTTTTATGATTTACCATGATTTTCCCTTTTATGATGGCGATGGGTTGAAAGGAGGAAAGGAAAAATGCAGGATATATTCCGGCTAAAACTCCAACCACAATTCCCATCATCAAAAAGCTTAAAAGCGGTTTGATCTGGTAGCCGAAATGCAGTTCTTTTCCAGATAAATCGTTAAAAACCGGCAGCGATATTCGTACCAAAAAATAGGCGATAAACAAAGCAACAAAGGTGATTAGCAATGATTCGAGCAGGAATTGCTTGATTAGCTGACCCTGATTTGAACCCATAACTTTGCGAACGCCAACTTCTTTTGCTCGTTTTGAAGCACTTGCTGTTGATAAATTGATGAAATTAATACAGGCAATCAGCAGGATAAATATGCCAATTGCGCCAAAAATATAAACGTACTCTACATTACCGCCGGGTGATAACTCAAAATTAGAATCAGAATGCAGGTGAATGCTGGTTAAAGGTTGCAGCGCAAAACCCAGATTATTGCCTTTGGTACGAAACTGCAACAAACTCATGCCCATGGAAGTGGCAATTTGTGGTCCCATATATTTCTCGACCATACCTGGTAGTTTTGCTTCTAATTTTCGATAATCAAATCCTTTTTTCAGTAGGAGATAAGTGAAAAAAT
>JBPBQN010000168.1:0-23975 GCA_050954865.1 Janthinobacterium lividum
GATGTCGGCCAGGCGCAGGTACGACAAGCCTTTTTGCTTCTGGTTGCGCTTGCTGTTTTTAACGGATAATTTATAGTTAGCTATTGCCGGATCAATTTTCTGCGAAGCCAGTGCCGTTTCGCCCATCTGGAAATAAATCTGATCGATGAAATCCGAGTTTTTATCATCTTTCAGCAAGGTGCGCAAACGCGTCATGCGGTCGGTTGGCTGTCCGTCTTGTTTTTCCTCAATCCGTAAACTGTTTAGTGTTGCGTTAAAAGCCAGCTCGAAAGAAGCGTTGCTGTGGATTACTTTTGAATACGATTTATAAGCATCCGCCGGCTTTTTATTCACTTCCTGCAACTGCGCCAAAATAAAGTTTAAGCGTATTTTTCGCTTAGCATCGCTGGCCAAAGCAACGGCTTGCACAGCCAGTTTTTCGGCCTGTTCATAATTTCGTTGGTTGATGTTAAATTGCAAATCCGCACCGGTAATGTCTTCCGCAGAAGCCTTTTTAGCATCAAACAAAAGTCTGGTTGTATCTAAAACGGTTGCAGCTTTTTCCGGCTGGTTCAGTTTCATCAGCGAACGTGCTTTCCAGGCCAAAGCAGATTTGCCTAATTCTTTATTTTCGGGGAAAGAGCGCACCACGTAATCAAAAAACTCTGTGGCATCAAAATAATTGCTGTTGAGGTAATTGATCTGGCCGAGTAAAAAATAAGCATCGCCAATGTAATGACTTTGTTCTTTAAAATTGATGATGGTGTTTGCACGTGTGGTTACCGCTTCAAGATCCTTACTGGCAGCGGCAGTTTTGGCAATGGTATCCTGATAAACACTTAAAATCTCCGTAAAATCATCAGTATAAACCTGCGCCATCAACTCTTGTTTTTGCAGGATGATCTGCCGCGCGTTAAACAAAATATTGTAGTGTGCCGTCAGGTTTTGCATACTGCGGTTAAAACGGCTTTCTTTTTCCAGGGTGCAGCCGGTTATCGCAAGCAAAAAAAACACCGATAAAAACAGTATGTAATTAAATATAGAACGGATCAAGCGGGTTGGTGTCAATTTTTGTGTTAAACGCATGAGAAAGAATCAGCCAAATGCCAAATTACTAACTTAAAATTCATTTCGGTTGCCTAATTTTGAAATCTGAAAAAGGCGCAATTTCCAAAAATCTGAATGAACAATTACTTAAAATATAGCGGAATAGGTTTTCAAATGATTGCCATTTTGGGCGTATTTTCGTTTGCAGGTTATAAAACCGACCAATATCTGCATCATCAGGTGCAGTGGGTTACGGCGGTGATGGCGCTTGCAGGTATTTTCGTTTCGCTTTATATTGTTTTCAAATCACTTAAAAGTTGAACCTAAAACAGTTTGCCTTTCGTTTTATTGTTTTTATGCTGATTACGGCTTTGCTGCCTGTGCTGTTACAACTATTTAAACCATTTTGGCTGATTACGGCCTTCTGGAGATTATTTTTACTGTTTAATATTTTAACTGTAACGGTTTGTGTTTCCTGTTTTGTAGGCAATCAAAAAAACAGCCTGGCGGGCACACAGACTTTTTTAATTGCAACCGTTGTGAAGATGCTGCTCTGCATGATTTTCGTAGCGATTTATACGCGCAACCATCAGGTAAATGCCATCCAATTTGTGCTGAACTTTTTTTATCTATATATATTAAATACAGTGTTTGAATTAAGCACATTATTGCGTAATTTGCGCCTCCAAAACCCAAAGTAAAAAACGTGGATTTGATTGATTATACCCGCATTTTAAGAATAAAAAGAACAGTACAGATTGCAGTTTTAAGCGTTTTTTTCGCTTGCATCTCTTGTAAAACTTTTGCTATACAATCCGAAAATACTCCAAAACAGGGTAAAACCCAGGAAGAAGCTTTTAATCCGGGCAAGGCAATTTTAGAACACATTGCTGATTCGCACAGCTGGATAATTGGCGGCCATACCGCTATTGATTTACCAATAATTTTATTTACGAATAAAGGAACAGAAAACTTTTCAAGTGCTGTTTTTAACCGTGGAGAATCAGCTTATAAAGGAAAATATTATACTTATAAACTGATTGAAGATAAAATCAAAGTGTTGGATGCTGATGGTGAAGTTGACAAAGCAGCTTCTCATCGCATTTATGATTTCTCGATTACTAAAAACGTGATTGCGCTTTGGCTGTCGGTCCTTCTTTTAATCATAATTTTTATCAGCATTGCCAATTCCTACAAAAAACGGACGAATGCTGCACCGAAAGGCATGCAGTCTTTTTTAGAACCGGTTATTATTTTTGTACGTGATGAAATTGCTAAACCCAACATTGGCTACAAGTATCAAAAATACATGCCTTTGCTGCTTACCATTTTCTTTTTTATCTGGATTAACAATATGCTTGGTCTGGTGCCTTTGTTTCCGGGCGGAGCCAACGTAACTGGTAATATTCTGTTCACATTTGTGCTGGCGTTTTTTGTTTTGCTGATTGTAAATTTGAGTGCCAATAAATACTATTGGAAACACATTTTTATGCCGGATGTGCCGTGGTGGTTGTATCCGATTATGTGGCCGGTAGAATTGATTGGCGTAATTTCCAGGCCGTTTGCGTTGATGATTCGTTTATACGCTAATATTTCGGCAGGGCACATTATCGTGTTGAGTTTAATCTCGATGATTTTTATCTTTAAATCAATCGCTTTTGCACCGATTTCCATTGCTTTCGTACTTTTTATGGACGTGCTGGAATTGCTGGTAGCATTTTTACAGGCATTTATTTTTACTATTTTGACGGCTTTGTTTATCGGCACAGCCATTGAAGAACACCATAATCATTAACACATTTTTTATCTATATAATTCACTTTTAAATTTTACAAACATGACTGGAAGTATTGCTGCATTAGGTGCAGGTTTAGCAGTTATCGGTGCTGGTATCGGTATCGGACAAGTTGGTGGCAAAGCAATGGAAGGTATTGCACGCCAGCCAGAAGCTGCTTCAAAAATTCAAGGAGCCATGATTATCGCAGCAGCCTTAATTGAAGGTGTTGCTTTATTTGGTGTGGCTATCGGATTACTTTTAAAGTAATTTGTTTATCAAAAAGCGTTTTCTGTTTGCAATTGGCAGCAGAAAACGTTTTTTAGCTTAAAAAAAGATTTTAAATAGATATGGAAGAATTATTTGACGGGTTATTAAATGAGCATTTAGGCTTTGTAGTTTGGTCATCAGTCGCGTTTTTGCTGTTGCTGTTTTTACTGGGTAAATTTGCCTGGAAACCAATTGTAGGTGCTATTACAGAGCGCGAACGTTTTATTGAAGATGCATTGTTGAAAGCGGAAGCGGCCAAAGAAGAACTTTCCCGTTTAACCGTTGAAAACGAAAGTTTGTTAAAACAGGCCCGAGCAGAACGTGATTTGATTTTGAAAGAAGCCAAAAAGGTGAAAGATCAGATCATCAGCGAAGCAAAAGATAATGCGATAACAGAAGGCAACAAACTGATTGAAAAAGCAAAAGTTGAAATCAACAGTCAAAAAGCGATTGCTATGGCTGATGTAAAAAATCAGATTGCAACACTTTCTGTGGATATTGCAGAGAAAATATTACGTAAACAGTTTGCAGACAAGCAGAAACAGGATGAACTGGTAACTGATTTGTTGAAAGATGTTAAGCTAAACTGATCTAAGAAAAACAAAAAGAATGTCTGAGTATAAAGTAGCCACACGGTATGCCAAATCTTTAATTGATCTTGCCATCGAGCAAAATCAGTTGGAAGAAATTAAGGCAGATATGGATTTGTTTGTTCAAACTTTGCGGGCAAACAGTACCTTAAATGCAGTTTTGCGCAATCCGATTATTTCTCCATCTAAAAAGAACATCATTTTGGCTGATGTTTTTACAGGAAAAGTGCAGCCGGCTACTTTGGGTTTTTTCAAGATTATGGTTGCCAAAATGCGGTCTGAAATTTTATTTGATACCGCAAAAGAGTTTGTAGAACAATACAATCTGAAAAAGAACATTGTAAAAGCAGTAATAGTTTCTGCTGTGCCTTTATCGGAAAGTAACCGTGCAGATGTTGTGGTTATCATTAGAAAAGCAACCGACGGCAATACAATTCTGGAAGAAAAAGTTGATCCGAAACTAATTGGTGGATTTATATTGACCGTTGGTGATCGGCAGTTTGATACCAGCATTGCAAGCACGTTAAATAAGCTTAAAAAAGATTTCGAAGAAAAACAAGCAGGGCAATTGGTTTAGAAAAAGTTTCTCCGTAAAAAAGAAACAAATAACAGTGATAAAAGAAGCATCGTTAAAATGCTTGAACAGAATTAATCATAAAGATTTAAATAAATTCAAAAAATGGTAGATGTAAGACCAGACGAAATTTCAGCTATTCTGCGCCAGCAGTTAGCAGGTTTTAAGTCAGAATCCGAGTTAGAAGAAGTTGGTACTGTACTGCAAATCGGCGATGGTATTGCGCGCGTTTATGGCTTAACTCAAGTACAATCAGGAGAACTGGTTGAATTTGAAAACGGATTGCAAGGCATTGTATTAAACCTGGAAGAAGATAACGTTGGTGTGGTTTTGCTGGGTGCTTATGATGAAGTAAAAGAAGGTGATACGGTTCGCAGAACTAAAAAAATCGCTTCCATTAAAGTTGGCGAAGGCATGTTGGGCCGTGTTGTTAACACTTTAGGTTTACCGATTGATGGCAAAGGCCCGATTGCCGGTACTACTTACGAAATGCCGATTGAGCGTAAAGCTCCAGGTGTAATTTATCGCCAGCCGGTAAACGAGCCGTTACAAACTGGTATTAAAGCGATTGATGCAATGATTCCAATTGGCCGTGGCCAGCGTGAATTGGTTATCGGTGACAGACAAACTGGTAAAACGGCGGTTTGTATCGATACGATCATCAACCAAAAAGAATTTTATGATGCTGGAAAACCGGTTTATTGTATATATGTAGCTTGTGGTCAGAAAAATTCTACCGTTGCCAATATTGTGCGTGTTTTGGAAGAAAACGGTGCAATGCCATACAGCATTGTGGTTGCAGCTTCGGCAGCAGATCCGGCTCCGATGCAGTTTTTTGCGCCATTTGCCGGTGCAGCAATTGGTGAGTTTTTCCGTGATACCGGTCGTCCGGCTTTAATTGTTTATGATGATTTATCTAAACAAGCAGTAGCTTACCGTGAGGTTTCTTTGTTATTGCGTCGTCCACCAGGCCGTGAGGCTTATCCCGGAGATGTATTTTATCTGCACAGCCGTTTATTAGAGCGTGCGGCAAAAATCAACGCAAACGATGCCATTGCACGAGGCATGAATGATTTGCCAGAATCAATTAAAGGAATTGTAAAAGGCGGTGGTTCTTTAACAGCTTTGCCAATTATCGAAACTCAGGCTGGAGACGTTTCTGCTTACATTCCAACCAATGTAATTTCAATTACAGATGGTCAGATTTTCCTGGAATCCAATTTGTTTAACGCAGGCGTTCGTCCGGCAATTAACGTTGGTATTTCAGTATCGCGTGTTGGTGGTAATGCGCAAATCAAATCCATGAAAAAAGTTGCTGGTACTTTAAAATTAGATCAGGCACAATACCGCGAGCTGGAAGCATTTTCCAAGTTTGGCTCTGATTTGGATGCTTCAACCAAAAACGTTTTAGATAAAGGTTCTCGCAATGTAGAAATTTTAAAACAAGCACAATTTTCTCCGGTTTCGGTAGAAAAACAAGTTGCTATTATTTATCTCGGCACAAAAAACCTGATGCGTAACGTACCAGTTAACCGTGTAAGAGAGTTTGAAGCAGAATTTACCAGTCAGTTAGAATTGCGTCATCCGGAAACCTTGGCAGCTTTAAAAGCCGGAAAATTAGATGATGCAACAAGCGTTTTAGAAACTGTAGCTAAAGAATTATCAGCAAATTATAATTAAGTTTTCAGTTGTAAGTTGCGCATTGTCAATTTAAACCGGCCACGCGCAACTTACAACTCCCAACAGATCAAATGGCTAATTTAAAAGAAGTAAGAAACCGCATAACCTCTGTATCTTCCACGCAGCAGATCACTAAAGCCATGAAAATGGTTTCGGCAGCTAAACTGAAACGTGCCACAAATGCAATCGTTCAGATGCGGCCTTATGCTGATAAACTGAATGAAATTCTGGCAAATCTTTCAGCAACTTTAGAGGATGCCGCTTCGCCATATATGCAGGTACGCGAGCCAGTTCGGGTGCTGATTATCGCTGTAACTTCCAACCGTGGTTTGGCAGGTGCGTTTAATACCAATGTGATCAAAGCTGCAAATAATCTGGTTGCAAACCGCTATGCAGAGC
Source organism: Janthinobacterium lividum (assembly GCA_050954865.1). Taxonomy (GTDB): domain Bacteria; phylum Bacteroidota; class Bacteroidia; order Sphingobacteriales; family Sphingobacteriaceae; genus Mucilaginibacter_A. Next base: position 6,314 of record JBPBQN010000168.1, read on the forward strand.
AGTTGCGTGCTAATAACGTTGCTGTAGTAGCCATCGGTAAAAAAGCACAGGAATATTACGAGCGCCGCCGTTATAAAGTTGTTGGTAATAACAACGAACTGTTTAACGATTTGAATTTTGAAAACACTTCTGTTATTACAGAAGCCATTATGCATGGGTTTGTAAACGGGGATTATGACCGGGTAGAACTGGTTTATAATCATTTCCGGAACGCTGCCGTGCAGTACATCACAACAGAACAATTGCTGCCCGTTGCCAAACCACACAAAAAAGAGGCGGTAAAAACAGCACAGGTTGATTATATTTTAGAGCCATCTCAGGAAGAAATTGTGAATGAACTGATTCCGAAGAATATCAAAGTACAATTATACAAAGCGGTTTTGGATTCTCACGCATCAGAACACGGTGCACGAATGACGGCCATGGATAAAGCCACCGAAAACGCAGGCGATTTGCTGAAAGCTTTAAAACTTTCTTACAATCAGGCTCGTCAGGCTGCAATTACTACCGAGCTAACTGAAATTGTAAGCGGTGCAGCAGCATTAAATGGATAACGTTCTGTTTCTCAAAATATTAAAAGCCCGACCAAAAGTCGGGTTTTTTGTTGATGCTTCTTTTATCGGGTATTTTCAGGCTGAAGTTTTTCTATCCAATTCCACATAAAAACTGAATTTGACTTTTCGCTTTCAGCAAACATTCTTATTTTTGGAGGCAAATTAGGCAATTTCAACATGAACAAATCAACTACTGCAAACGATACCAAAAACTATCTTATTCTTACTGTTGCCATTATGATTGGTATGGTTGGCGTATTTTTTCGTTTCCTGGGCGATAGCTTTTTCTTTACTTCTGTTTCCAACATATTTCTGATCATTGCTATCCTCATCGCTTTGCGCGGTGTATTCACCATCTTAAAGTAATACTATTTTTATCAGTATAAATTTGCTTTATTTGGGGCGATAATGCGATTGATTTAAAATCTTTTGCTCATCATGATCTGCCATCAGTTGCTGCAAGGTAATTTTTGGATTTTTATCCATATATTGCTTTACAATTTGCCAACCCGTCCAAACGCCTAATTTCGGTGCGGAATTATTATGATCGCCCAAACCCGGCGTAAAAGGAGCTTCTGTTAAATATTTTTGTATTTTGTGATAATCAGTTTCGTATAGCAGATTATCTTCCAAAAAATATCCCCAGATATTCGCTTCATTTTCCTTGCACCATTGCACCTGTTCGTTAGTGTAACCAATTTTGGTAGAATCAGCAACTTCCGGTTCCATCTGATCCATAAAATACATGATTTTGCCGTTGTAAATCATTCTGGAAAGCAATGATTCATCATCCGCAGCCTGATCCGGAAACATTTCTTCCCGAGTCAAACCTTCCACAACGCGCGGAACCATATTATCAGGCGTAAAACGGCGCGAAATATAATGCGGAAAACTTTCAATCAAAGCTGGGTAAAACTTAGAATGTTCGCCCAGAAACATATCCAAACCAATGCCGAAATAACGATTTCCAATTGAGGTTTGTGCCTGAAAACCAGAGAAATAGGCGTAAACGTGTGGTAACTGTTTCTGTGGATAATAATATTTGATGTGTTTAAAAGCATCCGTTAATTCGGCTTCCTGCTTATCTAAATTCGGATAAACAGAATCCACCTCATGTTTCAAATCTGTATATGATTTTTCGGCAAAAACACGTCGTAAATTGGCAAAATAAACCGTATCCTGTATCGAACCTGCACTTAAAATCCGTTCGATAAAATCAGCATAAAACGGACCGTAATGCTGCTGTAATTGTGCGGTTTTCTGCGGATAATTTCCTTGCCGCAAACCATCAAAATCATGATCAAAACGTTCAATTTTTACATTGAGATCAATGCCGCTCACATCAATTTTATCTTTTCTTTTACAGGACGAGAGCAAAACACAAATCAGAAAAAATAGATAGCTTTGTTTTTTCAGGATTTGAGAAATAGTTTGGTTCATAGCCAACGAAAATAGAATTTTTAGCTTGTATAACGGTTTATTAGCCGTTACAGATACATTTTTTACCTTATGAAAATTGCCTTAGCGCAGCTAAATTACCACATTGGTAATTTTGAAGCCAATACCCAAAAAATAATTTCTGCTATAAAAGAAGCACAGCAAAACAGAGCCGATTTAGTGGTTTTTGCCGAATTGTGTATCAGCGGTTATCCGGCGCGCGATTTTTTGGAGTTTGAAGAGTTTATTGCTTTGTGTGAAAATGCTGCCAAACAGATTGCCAAAGCTTGTCAGGATATAGCTTGTATCATCGGTTTGCCAACGGTTAATTCTTCTGCGGAAGGAAAAGATTTGTATAATTCCGCTTATTTCATCGAAAATGGTGCGGTAAAAACAGTAGTGCACAAAGCACTGCTTCCCAATTACGATGTTTTTGATGAGTATCGTTATTTTGAACCAGCTGATCAGTTTGCCTGTATTAATTTTAAAGGCCAAAAAATTGCGCTGACTATTTGTGAGGATTTGTGGAACAACATTGATAATCCGATTTATAAAACGTTTCCGATGGATGTGCTGATCAAACAAAATCCGGATTTGATGATCAACATTGCTGCGTCGCCTTTTGCCATCAACCATGATCAGGAACGGATGCAGGTTTTGAGTTACAATGCTAAAAAATACGCTTTGCCGCTACTCTACGTAAACCATGTTGGCGCGCAAACAGAACTGATTTTTGATGGCGGATCAATGGTTTACGATGCTAAAGGAAAATTAATAGATGAACTGGATTATTTTAAAGAGCAGCTGGCGTATTACAACATCGAAAAAAAAGGTGTAAAAGAAGTATCGATACAGGCAGAAAAACCGCTTACGCCAGATGTTTCGCGCATGAGCAAAATTGAACAAATTCATCAGGCTTTGATTTTGGGCATTCGTGATTATTTCAAAAAATCAGGTTTCAGCAAAGCTACTTTAGGACTTTCCGGCGGCATTGATTCCGCTCTGGTTTGCGTTTTGGCTTGCGAAGCTTTAGGCGCGGAAAACGTAATGGCGGTTTTGCTGCCTTCCTCGTTTTCTTCGGATCATTCTATTAAAGATGCAGAAGATCTGGTGAAAAATTTAGGTTGCCTAAGCCAGACGGTTGCCATCAAAAACATCACCCAAAGTTTTGAAAATGCATTAGAATCGCAGTTTGCTGGCTTGCCTTTCAATATTGCAGAAGAAAATATCCAGTCGCGCAGCCGTGCCGTTATTTTGATGGCAATGTGCAACAAGTTTGGTTATATTTTGCTCAATACGTCTAATAAAAGCGAAGCCGCAGTTGGTTACGGCACGCTTTACGGCGATATGTGTGGCGGCATTTCGGTTTTGGGCGATGTTTATAAAACGCAGGTTTACGAGTTATCCAATCACATCAATCGAAACGGAGAAATCATTCCGCAAAATTCCATCACAAAACCACCATCCGCAGAATTACGTCCCGGACAAAAAGATTCTGATTCGTTACCCGATTATGATATTTTAGACCGGATTTTAAAGGAATACATCGAAAACCGAAAATCATCCGCAGCCTTAATTGCAGCAGGTTTTGAAGAAGCTGTAGTGTGCAAAGTGCTTCGTTTGGTTAATATTTCCGAACATAAACGTTACCAAACGCCGCCCATTCTACGAGTTTCGGCCAAAGCGTTTGGTATGGGCAGGCGGATGCCAATTGTTGGGAAGTATTTGAGTTAAATTGATCAATTACGAGAGTTCCAAATAATTTCTCTCTTTGAAGCTATAACATCCATAAATTTATTTGATTGGTCTTGATTAGTTTTTAATTCGTTTCCATTACAATCATAAAATCCAGGACTCCAGCTACAGTTTGTGCATGTAGAACCTTCACAAAATAGGGTAGTATTTTTATAATTAAAGCGATATATAATTGGATAGCTGCTTTTATATTTTTGCAAAATATCAATCATAGTTTTTAACCAAGGCAAATTATTAATTGGATCATTTCCTCCGCATAAATTAGCATATGGATCTTTTTTACAAGTGCAAAACAAGCACAACAAAACAAACGCAAATAGTAGCTTTTTCATTTTTTTAAGGTTTGAATATTGATTTTTAAATTGATACCAGCCGTTCCAAATTTTAATTGTTGCGTAGTTACATTTCCAAGCGGAAGTTTTACAAACGGCTCTACTTGTAAACTATGTTTTTGTATCGGCAAGCCAAATTGTGCAGCAACGTTTAAAGTTTTCAGCAGATAGAAACTTTGGAAACTTTTAGAAGTGTGCGCATCATTTGCCGCATTTGCATAATTGTAATGGTAACTTTCTTTAGCAAATGTTCCAGAACTTAAGCCGGCCAAAATCGAGATGCTGTTTTTACCAGGTAAAATGTTGTAAATCAAGTTTATCGGAATATTTAATTGCAGTAAACTTGTACTTAAACTGTTTAAACTTGTATTATTGCTAATAGGAATTGATGGATTTGAAGTTTGATAAACAGCACTTGCAGCAGGAAAATTATTGTTAGCCACATTATTTTGATACAAAAATTTGTTCTGTAATAAAGCTAAACCTGTACTCATTTTTAACTTTTTGTTTAGTTTAAAATTAGTAGAAATTCCGGCCCCGAAACCTAATTGTGTATTGCTGCCCTTGGCAAAATTTACATGCGAACCAGCAAATAAACTCAACCCAAACCTGGCTGTTTTTTGTGTCGTTTTTTTGATAAATGCTGTTTTTACCACCTCTTTTTTGGTGAGTGTTTTTATACTTGGATTTTGCGTTTGAATAGTTTTCTGTGATTTTTCGGATTGTGCAGAATCAGTTTTTACAAAATCGGAAACTGAAGTTGGATTTGCATGATTAGCAGAATCCAATTTTACATCGGTAAAAATAGTATTGCTGTGCTTGTTTGCTGGCTTTTTTTCAGTAAGTTTTGATATAACATTTACCGTTTTCCGCGGAGTTGCTTTTGGTTTCAATACAAAATCAGATACTGTTTTTACCACTGCTTTTTTGGTGTGATTTGCATAAAAAGAATCAGCTTTAACTTGTTTTATATTTTTTAGATGTTTTGGCTTATCAGTTTCAGGCTGAAAAAACCAAACCAAACAAGCCACAATTAGTAAAACTGCCGCAATCCACCAGAAAAAATACCTGCGATCATTTTTTGCAGGATATTTTTCGCGCAGTAAATTCCAGCCTGCGTTGGCGTGGCCGTCATCATAATCTTCAAAAATTTGTTTGATGTGTTTTTTTAAATCCTCATCAAAACTTTCGTTTTCCATTTTCAATTTTTTTCATGCAAAAGGATCAGTTTCCGTAACCTTTCTTTCGCCCGGCTCAAATAAACGCGCGATGAACTTTCGGCTATTTGCAGCATCCGGGAAATTTCTTCATGACTGTAGCCGTCAACTTCGTATAAATTAAAAACCAATCTATTTATTTCAGGTAACGCATTCATCATCAGTAAAATATCTTCTACATGAAGTTGCGTTAATACAGCGGATGGCGTGCTGATTGTTACAGCTTCATCCAAATCTGCTTCGGCTAAATTCCGGCTATTTTTTCTGCGGAGATCAATAGCTGTGTTCACAAGTATTCTGCGCAGCCAAGGCTTTAACGGAAGCCGCTCATCAAAGCTTTTTATCGTGTTAAAAACCTTGATAAAAGCATCATTTACCACTTCCAACGCATCATCCCGATTAGCAGAATAGCGCAAACCAATGCCCATAGCGTAGCCATAAAACTGTTTGTACAGTAATTCCTGGTACTTTAAATTGCCGTGTTTACATTGCCGAATAAGTTCAGGTTCGGTAATGTCCGGATATTGCCGCATGTATCAGTTTATCATTCCAGTCGGAATTAGGTTTGTAAGTTTAATAATCATCAGCATAAACTTTTTTATGCTGATGATTATTAAACTTTACGATGCAGGTTTGGGAAACGCTACAACAGAAGGTACTTTCTACACAAATTTCATCAGCTCCACAATCACGCCGGTGTGGTAACCTTCGTGATAAAGCAAAAAGTTAATGGCATCATCAACATTGGTTAATGTAATGCCGTAGCGAACGGTAACTTCCTCATAAGTGGCAAAAAAGCTTTTCTTATAATCAGTTTCCAATTCTTCAATGGTAGAAATACATAAGCTTTTTAGCGTTTCAACTTCTGCGGAATCAACAAAACCTTCGGGCTTGGTGCCGGGAATAAAAGGCGTGATGTACTGCTCTTGTACAACTGGTTTTAAACCGGAACGGAGGTAGCAAATGCGCTGCTGCGTAGCCGTAAGATGCGCCAGATTCCAGATGATGTTGTTGCTGAAACCTTGTGGAATTTTATTGAGTTGTTCCGGATTCAGTTCGGCAATCAGGTTTAAAAGATATTTCCGAACGCTTTTGATGTTTTCAATTTGCTGCGTCATGTTTTGGGTTTTTGGGTGAGTTTGACTTTCAAAACTAAACTAAAAAACAGCTTTATTGCTAATGGAAATATTTTTAAGGCTGATGCTGTCTTTCAGCACTTCCACCGGATTGATGTTGCCTTTTCCATCAAAATAATTGGCGTATAAACCTTGCTGCTCCTGCACAAATACAGAATATTTTCCAACAGGTAAACTCAGCTCAAAGTAACCTTTAACATTACTGCGGATTTTGGCCACCAATGCTGTTTTTATACCGGTAAAGACAGTATTGCTACTTTGTGCTTGGCTGATGTTGGTGAGCTGGTAAACCAAAACTTCGTGCATAACCGGTTGCCCTACCGAAAATTTACGGCCAGGCCCAGGCATTTGGTTGCCTTGTTGCAGCAGGATATTGCCGCAAATGCCCTGTTTTAATTTTGCGTTTTGATTTGGGTTGATGCCGGTCATCAGCATAAATATAAACAGTAAAGGCGTTTTCATCGTATCAGAATCTGTATCTTAAACGCTTGAAGTTACGATAAGTCTGCCAGCTTCGAGCAATTAAATAAACCACACAATATGATTAAAAATTTTACCCGACTTGTACTGTTTTTATCGATTATAAAATCAACTGCTGTTTTTAGTCAGCAAGTTTCTGCCGTTCAAAAACGCGAACTGATTAGTTTTTCCAGCCGTTTAAAAACTGATTTTGAATCCAATCGAACCAAAGCTTTCGAGCTGGCCAAACAAAAAGGCTGGCTGGTTTTTCGGGTTGAAAAAAACGGTAAAATTATTTCTTTACAGGGAACGGATGCGCTCGGTTTCCCAATCTACCTCAAAACAGAAAACAACATTATTGCAGCGGCAACTACGCAAACTACGGCTTTGTACAGCGGCGGTGGGCTGGGTTTGAGTTTATCCGGATCGAGTACAAACCTGGCTGGCAAATTAGGCATTTGGGACGGCGGGAAAATTTACCCAAACCATCAGGAATTTGCAGGAAAAACGGTTACAATGCTGGATAATTCGGCCACCACTAGTGATCACAGCACACACGTTGCCGGAACGATGATTGCCAAAGGCGTTTATGCGCCGGCCAGAGGTATGTCGTTCGGTACCAGTGGTTTAGTTGCTTATGATTTTGATAATGATGCTTCGGAAATGGCTGCAAAAGCGGCTTCTTTACTCGTTTCTAATCATTCTTACGGCATCGTTTCCGGCTGGAGTTACAACACCAGCGTAACGCCAAACCGCTGGGAGTGGTACGGTTTGCCAGGCGATACAGAAGATTATAAGTTTGGTTATTACAGTAGTTACGCACAAAGTTTTGACCGGATTGCCTACAACTCGCCGTATTATTTGGTAGTGGTTGCAGCTGGAAACAGTCGCGGGGAAACCGGCCCGGCCGTTGGCGAAAATTATTACGGTTATCAAAGCAAAACCGATCAAACCATCGTAAATAAAGGCGCACGGCCAGTCAGCCTCAGCAATAATGACGGTTTTGATGTGCTGGTAGCGCCCGGAACAGCCAAAAACGTACTGGCGGTTGGCGCGGTAAATCCGTTGCCATTTGGGCCGGCAGTTTCTTCGGATGTAGCGATTGCGTATTTCAGCAGCATCGGCCCAACAGACGATGGCCGTATCAAACCTGATATTTGCGGTGATGGCGTGAACGTAATTTCTGCCGGAACAGCTGCTGTGGATGCTTATGTAGCTATGTCGGGCACTTCCATGGCTACGCCAAATGTAAGCGGATCGGTTTTTTTATTGCAGGAATATTTCGCCCAAAAAAACAGTGGTAATTTTATGCGTGCAGCCACTTTAAAAGGTTTGGTTTGCCATACTGCTTTTGATGCCGGAAACATTGGTCCGGATTATACTTACGGCTGGGGTTTGTTAAATGCAGCCAAAGCGGCGCAGGCCATCACAGATAACGGCGGAAAAAGTATCATCAGTGAAAACACGCTGGCGCAGGGGCAAACGCAAACTTTTAACGTAGTGGCTTCCGGCAGCGGACCGTTGGTGGCTACCATTTCCTGGACGGATCCTGCCGGAACGCCTGGTACGGTTGGTGTGGTTGATGATCCGACGATCAAATTAGTAAACGATCTGGACGTACGCATTAATCAAGGCAATACTGTTTTTAGGCCCTATATTTTAGATCCTGCAAATCCCGCAACAGCAGCCACAACCGGCGATAACATCCGCGATAACATTGAGCAGGTTTATATTGCAAACGCTGTTCCGGGCAAAAGTTATACCATCAGCGTAAGTCATAAAGGAAGTTTAACTTCCGGTTCGCAGACTTATTCCTTGATCGCAACGGGCGTTGGCGGCAAAGTTTATTGTACTTCGGCAGCGGCTTCTACTGCGGATTCTAAAATCACAGGCGTGCAGTTGGCCAACGTTAATTTTACGGCTGCTTCCGGCTGCACTTCTTATACAGATAACACCAATTTTACGGCTGTTTTAGAGCAAGGCGCAACTTATCCGTTAACCATAAATTTGGGTTCCTGCGGAGGAAATTTCAACAAAATAGCCAAAGTTTTTATCGATTATAACAGCGATGGTGATTTTGATGATGCCGGAGAACTGGTGGCCACTTCCGCAGTAATCAGCGGCAATGCTTCTTTTACCACTACTTTTTTGGTGCCTTTAACGGTTACTGCCGATACTTACAGCGTGATGCGCGTTGTTACTACAGAAACTTCCGATCCTGCTGCTGTAAACCCTTGCGGCACGTATGCCAAAGGCGAAACGCAGGATTACCGTGTTAACTTTATTAAAAGCACTAAAGATGCCGGAATCGTCAGCATTATCAATCCAGCCACTACCGGAAATTGCAGCAATTCAGCGCAGCAAATTACGGTACGATTGCATAATTACGGCAGCGCAGCCATCAGCAATGTGCCGGTTGTGGTAACAATTACCAATTCTTCCGGCACAATTATTACTTTAAATGAAGTTAATGCAGATGTTATTTTGCCCAATCAGGAACAGGATTTTACGCTGAATACCACGTTTAATACTTTGGCCGGAAATGTTTATCAAATTACAGCCACAAGCAATTTGGCCGGCGATACGCAAAGTAACAACAACCAATCGGCAGCAACCATAACCATCAATCCGGCTCCGGTTTTAAGTGCTTTGCTGGCGGTAAACTGTGCAAATACAAATTCTTATTTGCTGACTGGCACTGGCGACGGAACCATTTTTTGGTATACCAACGCTGCGGATGCCTTGCCTTTTGCTGCCGGAACTTCCGTTAACACCACGCAATCACCCATCAATAATAATTTTTATGCGGGATTAAATGATCTGACGGCAAAAGTTGGGCCGGCCACCAAAAATGTTTTTTCTGCGGGAGGATACAATCAGTTTTCGCCAGGAATGATTGTTAACACAACTATTCCGGTGATTTTACAAAGTGCGCGCTTGTATATCGGCAATTCCGGAACGATTACTTTTACGGCTACAAATGCTGCCGGACAAACAGTTTCCAGCGTAACTTTAAAAGTAAAAGCAACACGCAACACACCTCAAGTTGGTGCTGCTGTAGATGATGCAAGTGATGTTGGTCAGGTTTACCAGTTAAATTTAACGTTGCCCGCCGCCGGAACTTACAACATCAACATCAGTTATAACGATAACGCAACCATTTACCGCAACAACGGCGGCGTAACAGGTTATCCGTTTACGGTTAGCAACTTTTTTTCCATCACCGGCACCAACGCATCCGCCACGCCGCAGGCTTACTATTATTATTTTTATGATTTAACGGTGAAAAGCGCTGGTTGTGCAGCCGCAGCACGAATTGCTGTGCCGGTTACTAAGCCGCAAATCACTTCCAACGAAACTACTTTAACTTCCAATTTCAGCAACGGCAATCAATGGTATTTAAATAATGTGCTGATACAAGGCGCAACTGCGCAAACTTATCAGCCTAAAGTTTCGGGCACTTACCGTGTAGATGTAACCACGGCAGCAGGCTGCATTTCGCCTTCGGCAGATTACGGTTTTACGTTGCCGGCAGGCGAAAGTCCGCTAACAGATATTAACCTGATTTTGTATCCTGTGCCAACCAATTCTGTTTTAAATTTAGGTTTTGAATTGTACGAAAAAGGCGATCTGCAACTTTCCATCTGGAACAGTATTGGGCAGCAGGTTTATCAAAATACGAGTGCCATTTCGGTTTTCGGGAAATACAATTCCAGCATTAATACTTCGCGGATGCCTTCCGGAAATTATGTGCTGCGGATCAAAATCGGTTCAAAAAGTTACAGCAAAAAGTTTATGATTGTGAAGAGTTGAGCTAAATTTTAGGTGATAAAAGAAGCATTGCAATTTAAGGGATACTTCTTTTATCGCCTAAAAAACCTTACTTAAAAGCATATTTAACACCAATACTCGGCGTTAAATTAAAAAACGGACCGCGGATAAATTCGATCCTCGGATCCAAATCTGCACTTACGGCAATGGGCGTGCCTGGAATAAGATATTCTAATCCGATTGTTGCATCGGCACCAAACAACAAAGATGAGTTGTTATAAACCCGATAATCGCCATTATAAACGCGGTAACCACCAGCTCCAACGCCACCAATGTGCGCGCCGGCTCCATAGTAAAATTTTAATCCGGTTACGTTAAAAGCTGCCTGATGTATTTCAAATAATCCGGTAAAAACAACGCCTTTTTCACGAAAACCTAAAACACCTTCTAAAGCGATGTTTGGTGAAGTAAAATATTTGATGGACGGGCCACTTTCATAGCTGAAACGCAAACCGGCAGCCGTTTGATAATTTTGTGCAGAAGCAGTTTTAGCACAAAAAGCAATGGCAACAATCAGAAACAGGTTGGAAAATATTTTTTTCATATAGAAGGATTGATCTGGGTAATGTTTAGTGCAAAAATGTAAAATTTGGTTAGATTGAAGAGATATGAATTAAAAATTAAATCGGTACGACATTATTATCACCCAAAGGATTAAAACTTACCACTGAAATTATCATATTTTAGCAGCAACTAAAATTCTGATCATGCAAAATTTACCTGCTAAAAGAAGCATCCGGTTATTTCTGGCTGTTAACGCAATTGTTTTTTTATCGGCTGGTTGCGTAAGCGGTCAGTTAGGCAAAAGCAAAGGGCAGGAATTTAGAAACGGAATGGTGGTTTGCGCCTATCCGGAAGCCGCAAAAGCCGGTTTGGATATATTAAAAAAAGGCGGAAATGCTGTTGATGCTTCCATTGCGATACAGTTTGCGCTGGCGGTGGTGCACCCAACGGCGGGCAACATTGGCGGCGGCGGTTTTATGGTTTACCGATCTGGCAAAGGCGAAACCAATACGTTGGATTTCCGGGAAAAAGCACCTGCTGCAGCCAGTGCCAACATGTACCTGGATTCGGCCGGAAATATAATTGCAGATAAAAGCTTGCACACGCATCAGGCTTCCGGCGTTCCCGGATCAGTAGATGGAATGGTGGAAGCGCATCGGAAATATGGTAAATTAAAATGGGAGGAACTAGTTCAGCCAGCTATTGATCTCGCTAAAAACGGTTTTAAGCTGACGGAGAAATTAGCGGCCAATTTAACTACTATGCAAAGTACTTTCCAGAAACTCAACCCCGGAAAAAGTTATTATTTAAAAACCGGTGGCTGGAAAGCCGGCGATATTTTGGTTGAAAAAGATTTGGGCGAAACTTTAGAATTGATTCGTGACAAAGGACGTAACGGTTTTTACGATGGAAAAGTAGCAGATGAATTGGTTGCCGAAATGAAAAGTGGAAATGGCTTAATCACCAAAACAGATTTAAAAAATTACCATTCTGTTTGGCGCAAAGCCATCACCGGAAATTATAAAGATTATAAAATTATCACCATGCCGCCACCTTCCAGTGGCGGAATTGCGCTGCTGCAGCTGTTGCGTTCGGTGGAGCCTTTTCCGCTGAAACGCTGGGGTTACAATCAGGATTCGACAGTGCAGGTTATGGTTGAAGCAGAACGCAGGGTTTATGCAGATCGGTCCAAATACTTAGGCGACCCGGATTTTTACAAAGTTCCGGTAGATAGTTTGCTTCAACCCAAATACACGGACATGCGCATGAAATCTTTCAACTGGAACCGCGCCACGCCAAGTAGCGCCATTCAGCCGGGTTCTTTTGTTGGATATGAAAGCGATCAGACGACGCATTTGGTTGTGGTGGATAAAGAAGGCAATGCTGTTTCAATCACCACAACCTTGAATGGTTCGTTTGGATCTGGAATTGTGGTAAAAGACGCCGGTTTTTTGCTAAATAATGAGATGGACGATTTCAGTTCAAAACCCGGAACACCAAATATGTACGGTTTGGTAGGAGGGAAGGCAAACTCCATCCAGCCGGGAAAAAGAATGCTGAGTTCTATGACGCCGGCTATCCTTGAAAAAGATGGCAAGTTGTTTATGGTGGTAGGCACGCCGGGCGGTTCTACCATTATTACATCGGTTTTTCAAACGGTTTTAAATGTGATTGAATTTGACCAAAGTATGCAGCGCGCGGTTACTTCCAAACGTTTTCATCACCAGTGGCTGCCGGATGATATTGAAGTAGAAAAAGATGCTTTAGACAGTGCAACTACACAAAAACTGGAGCAAAAAGGTTACAAAATTTCGCCGCATAGCCCAATTGGCCGTGTTGATGCCATCTTGAAAACCAAATGGGGTTATTACGAAGGTGGTGCCGATCCGCGGGGTGATGATACAAAGTTGGGTTGGTAAATTTTATCCGATAAAAGAAGCATCGCCCTAAATCCATTTGTTAAAATATGTTAAGCCGCTGTTTTTGAAAATTAAAACAATAAATTTGCGGTTTACCATTTTGGCATGAAAAAGTTATTCGTTGTATTCGCGTTGTTACTTGCCTTTTCGGCTTGTAAAAAAACGGATTCGGATACGGCAGCTTATTTAGCACAAATTGGTACAGATAGTGTTAAAATCCGTAATTATTTAGTTGCCAATCATATCCCAATAAAAAAAGTGAGTGATACCATTGGCGTTTATTATCAGATTATAGATTCTGGTACAGTAGTTAGTTCTTACACCAGTTCAACTTTGATCACCGTAGGCTACACTGCTAAAATTATTCCGGATACAACCATTATTAGCAGAACCGATAATTATAATCCTTCTTATACTTTAGGAAATGTGATTCGGGGCTGGCAGGTAGGTATTCCGCTGATAAAAAAGTATGGCCGGATACGGCTTTTTGTACCTTCCCGTTATGCTTATGGGTCGATCAGCCAAACCACAAATTTAATGATACCAGGAGGCTCTTGCCTTGATTTTGATATTCGATTATATAACGTTACCAATTAAAAATTAAACTATTTATAATGAAGCAATTTGCTTTCGCTATTTTCTCCGTACTTGTTTTAGCCATGTTTTCCTGCAAAAAGGAATATGATACGATTACAACTTTTGATGCTAATTCGATACAAAGCTATATCTCAACCAATCACCTAACGATGATGGCTGGCGATAGCGGGATTTATTACCAGATCATCAAACAAGGCGATACAGGAAATCCGTTGGTAGATACCGATCGGATTTTTTATACCTTCACTGTTCAAAGTTTGGATGGAAAGTTTGTTTCTACTGATACAGTTTTAAACCGGGTAGCTAATTATGTGGGCGTAACCAGTGCAACTTTGCCTGTTGGTTTACAGTACGGTATCAAAAAATATTTGCAAAGGCGCAATGGTATTATCCGGCTACTTATTCCTTCTAAACAAGCTTATGGTGTAAATGGTTACCCAACTGCTAAAATTCCTGGAAATGAATCGTTGGATTATACTGTTTATCTATATAACGTAAATAGTCAGCTAGCTTACGATACGATCCAGATCAGAAATTATATTAAAAAAAATAATTTAACTGGATTTAGAAGAACAACTTCCGGTTTGTATTATAAAATTGTTGATCCGGGTTCAGGTACAGATCAAATTTACAGCACTTCCACTGTTACCTTAAATTATACCAAACGCTTATTATTAAGTGGAACTACGATAGAATCCAAAAGTTTAGATGCTCAAACTGTTACTTCATTTACTTCATCAGGTTTTCAGGAAGGTTTACAATTACTAAATTCTGGTGGAAAAATACGTTTGTTAATTCCTTCAACTATCGGTTATGGCACTACAGTTGCATCAACAACAGAAGGAGTTTATAATTATAATGTTCCATCTAGTTCAATTTTAGATTTTGACGTAAACGTAACAGCTGTTACCAACTAATTTAGGTTGATAAAAAAGCATTGAACCTTATTTGTTCAGTGCTTTTTTGAAAGCTTTTAAACAGCGATCACGCGCTTCCCGATGATCTACAATGGGCTTTGGATATTTTGATGAATCATCAACTTCCGGAACCCATTTTTTAATATACGCCATTTTTGCATCGAAGCGTTTGGTTTGTGCATCCGGACTAAATATCCTGAAAAACGGAGCTGCATCTGTGCCAGTTCCTGCTGCCCATTGCCAACCGCCAACATTGCTGGCCATATCGTAATCCAGCAGTTTTCGCGAAAAATAATGTTCGCCCCAACGCCAGTCAATCAATAAATCTTTAGATAAAAAACTGGCCGTAACCATCCGCAAGCGGTTGTGCATCCAGCCAATCGTGTTCAGCTGCCGCATTCCGGCATCTACCAGCGGATAGCCGGTTTCGCCTTTGCACCAGGCTTCAAATTCCTGCTCATTGTTGCGCCATTCAATCTTATCAAAATCAGGCCGGTAAGCATGATTCATCGTTTGCGGAAAATGCCATAATATCATCGCATAAAAATCCCGCCAAATCAACTCGTTCAGCCAGGTTTTTTCTGCAGATTTGTTGGCTTCGGTAGCCAATTCGCGAATGCTAACAGTTCCAAAACGCAAATGATGACTGATGCGAGAAGTGCCCTCCAATGCCGGAAAATCGCGGGTTTGTAAATAATCAGCAATTACAGATTGATATTCCTGATTCGGAATGGGCAAACTGCTTTCTTCAAAACCAATGGATTGCAATGTTGGAAACTGAAATTTGATTTGTAATAGATTTTGAAAATATTTTTCCGTAAGATAAGATTTCAGGTAAAAACCGTTTAACTTTTCCAGCCACCGGCGTTTATAAGGTGTAAAAACAGTATAAGGCTTGCCATCAGCCTTCATAATTTCATCCCGATCAAAAATCACCTGATCTTTGTACGTGCAAAACTTAGCTCCTTTATCAGCCAAAATCTGGGTAATTGCGGCATCGCGCTCTTTGGCATAAGGCTCGTAATCTTGGTTGGTAAAAACAGTATCTACTTCAAATTCATTCAAAATATCTGTCCACGCTTGTGTTGGAGAAGCATTTTTGATGAGCATAGAACTTCCATTCTCTTTCAATTGCTTGTCCATGCCGGCCAAACAACGGTAAATAAAGGTAACACGGGAATCATCTTTATCATCCAGCTTATCTAAAATTACGGTATCGAAAATAAATATGGGCAAAACCGGTTTATCGCTTTTTAGTGCGCGGTAAAATCCGGCGTTATCGTGCAGTCTTAAATCTCTGCGAAACCAAAATAGATTTACTTTTCGTTTATCGGGCATATATTTCGCGTAATGCTTCTTTTATCTTAGGAAATTTAAAATGAAATCCGGCTGCTTCTATTTTTTCTGCGGAAACTCTTGTGCTGTCTAAAACTACAGCGCTCATAGCACCCAAAGCTAATTTTAATGCTAAAGCCGGAACTTTAGGCAACCATAAAGGCCGGTTTAACTGTGTTGCGGTGGCAACAGTAAGTTTGAAATTGGTAACCGGATTGGGTGCAACCATATTATAAACGCCAGTAATCGGGTTTTCAATGCCAAATAAATACATATCAATTACATCCTGCAAATGTATCCACGGAATCCATTGTTTACCCGAACCCAGCACTGCGCCAAAGCCAAGTTTAATTGGTGCGGCTAATTGTTTTAAAGCGCCGCCTTCATCTGTTAAAACAACGCCGGTTCTAAATTTCAGCGTTTCTAAACCTAAAGCTTCACCTTTATCCACCGTATGTTCCCAGTAGGCACAACATCTGCCTAAAAAATCTACGGTTGAAGGTGATTTTTCCGTCAGCAATTCATCGCCCCGATCACTGTAATAACCTGTTGCGGATGCAGAAATTATTTTTTTAACCTGATGCGGATGGTGCTTTAATAGTTTGTAAATCAGTTCAATAGACTTTATGCGGCTGCTGATGATTTCCTGTTTTCGTTCATCTGTCCAGCGGCCATCGGCAACTCCGGCACCAGCCAGGTGAACGATCATATCTACACCGTTGATGCATTTCTGGTCAATTTCTCCTTTATCTACATCCCACAAAAAAGTTTTTACTTGCGAAATGTTGGCCTCTTTCCGACTTAAATGGCTTACATCATAACCTTTATCCAGCAAAAGCTGAGTTAAATGTTTGCCAACCAAACCTGTGCCGCCGGTAATTAAAATGTGCTTTCCCATCAACGTAAAACAACTTTTTACAGTAAATTAAGTTTGAAGATGAAGCGTAAATATTTAAAGGCAATACTGTTTTTATGGATCAAAAATATCAAAAACACCTGTTTATATGCACCAATCAACGCGCGGCAGGTGCGCGTGTGAGTTGCGGCGAAGCGCATGGTTTGGCGTTGGTGGCAGCTTTTAAAAAAGCGATTTTACATCATGGGTTAAATACCGAAATCCGCGCACAAAGAACCGGTTGCATGGAAACCTGCGAATTAGGCCCATCAATAGTAGTTTATCCAGAAGGGATTTTTTACGGGCATGTGCAATTATCCGACGTGGACGAGATTGTTGCTGAACACTTACTTAACAATCGTTTGGTAGAACGATTAAAACTGAGTTTTTAGGCTAATACTTCTTTTATCAGGTAAAAATCATCAGTGCATAAAAAAAGAGGATTAGCTTTATAACCAATCCTCTTTTTTTGATTTTTAAAATCAGATATTACATTTTAGAAGTAGTATCTTTTTTCATTTTTTTCATTTTACCCATTTTGCCCATTTTTTTACCTTTTTTCATGGAATCTTGAGACATTTTTACTGGGGAAGCGTTAACTGATAAAGTAGCAACCATCATTGCACCGGCCATCATCATTGCTTTTAAAGCTGACATTTTCATAGTTCTTGATTTAAATTGTTAATTTTTTAATTTAGTTTGCATAAAGATAACCAAATGAAAGTTGATTTGTTTAGAAAATAAATCTTTTTTTACTTTTATATCTATCAGCTC
>JBPBQN010000169.1:0-22548 GCA_050954865.1 Janthinobacterium lividum
CTTTCAACTCGGCAACCGCTTTTTGCAGATCAATGCTGCCTTGCAAAATCAGTTCGGATAGTTTACGGATCGGCTCCGTCATTTCCGTAATCTGGTACAAACTCATGCGGTTGGCAGAACCTTGTATCAAATCGGCCACATCATCAATGGCTGTGGCCAGCGAATGGATATCTTCCCGGTCAAACGGCGTAATAAAATTTTTGCCTAGTTCTAAATAAATTTGATGCGTAATATCATCGCCAATATTTTCCAGTTTATCAATTTGCTGGTAAAGTTCTTCCCGGCGAGGCATCTCGTCTGAATTTACGGCTTCAACCATTAAAACGGCCATGTCAACTACGTTTCCTGCCGCTTGTTCAAATAATGGAAAAAAAATTTTTTTATCCTTCGGGACAAAATACTGAAAGATGCTATTTAACGACATACGATAAGATTACAGCCAAAAGTACAGAAACCGATGTTAATTTAATGTTAAATCGAGTAGGGCAAGCCCGGGAACGCCGCTTGTTTGGCTTTTTCAAGCGTAAAACCAAAAGTAGAACCGATGCCAACCGTGCTGCGAACGTTGATGGTTTGCTGGTGCGCCTCTACAATATGTTTAACGATTGAAAGGCCCAAACCAGAGCCGGCAATCTGGCGAGAACGGCTGCTATCCGTGCGGTAAAAACGTTCAAACAACCGCGGCAGATTTTTTTCATCAATGCCTCCGCCATCGTCTGTTACTTCCACCAAAACCTGTTCATGCAGCATAAACAAGCTTACAAAAATGGTTCCGTTGGTTTTTCCGTATTTAAAAGCGTTATCAATCAGGTTTACCAAAACCTGTCTGATCCTTTCCCGATCTGCATTTACAAAAATCGGTTCATTGTATTTTTCCTTGAAAACAAGCTGAATATTGTATTTTTCTGATTTGATTTCTTCCGATTCAAATACTTCTTTTATTAGCTCATTTATCTTAAATTTAGCAAAATTGATGGGCAGCGCGCCAGATTCTAACTTGGAAATTTCATCTAGATCTTTGATCAGATAACTCATCCGATCTACATTATTTGAAGCTTTTTTCAGAAATTTTAATGCTTGTTCGGTATCTTCCAAACCATCATCATCCAGTAAAGCATCCAGATAACCCTGAATGGCAAAAAGTGGCGTCTTAAATTCGTGCGAAAGATTGCCCAGAAATTCCCGGCGAAAATGTTCCTGCTTTTTTAGAACATCAATTTCGGTTTTCTTCAGTTTTGCCCATTCTTTTACTTCTTCTTCTACATCCTGAATTGGATCAGAACCCATGTTTTCGCCCAAAGCATCACGCAAATCCCGGCCTAATTTTAGGTTGTTAATGAGTTTGTAAATGAGTTTTATTTTAGAATAAACGTATTTTTCAATCAAATAGTAAAATACAATAAAGCTGGTAATCAACGAGATAGAAAAAATCTGCAAAACATCGTACCAGTTTCGGCTGAAATAAAAATTGGTGATGCCAAGCGTAATGGCAACGGCCAGCGCATTGATAAAAACCAGTACATTAAGCTTCATACTTCAAATTTAGTTTTTGTACAAGATAATCTGCCATCTAAAAGCCCATTTCCAGCGAATGGTATAATTGCCGATTCCGGCTTTTTGCAGCAACATTTCCAGTTCTTTCCGCTTAAAACCTTTTAACACCGAAAGCGGACCATCATATTGTGCCAAACGCGAATTGGTTAGTTTTGTGATGATTTTAACCACGAAATAAGGCAGCCAATGCCGGTGCAAATCATCAATAATTACGGCGCGTGTGCTGCAATTCATCATTTTCCGGATCAGCAAAACCCATTCTTCATCCGAAAAATGATGGGTAAAAAGCGTACTTAAAACGATGTCGGCTTGCCGGATTGTATTTTCTTCGGATAAAACATTTGCCAAAATATAATTAATATTTGGTGAAGCATTTCTGCTGTTGGCAAAATTAACAGCTGCCGGTGTGGCATCAATTCCGGTTAAAACTAAGTTTTCCTTTTTAAATTTTTTGGCGATGGCACGCAACACATCTCCGCCGCCGCAACCCCAATCACTGATGCGGAACTTTTGCTGGACCGATACTGTTTTTAAGGCAGAAAAAATAACGTTATAACCGCCCAGATACTGATTAACCAACTCCAAACCATTCAGCAACGGATCAATTTCTGCGGAAGTTAAACCGAAATCGTCCATCAGTTCCGGCTTGGTGGCGCGTTTGCTAAAATCTGGCATCAAAAAGGTTGTCCATGTGTTTTGCTGATTAAAAAGTCAGCCAGTTTAGGCAAATGGTTTAAGGTTTTTAAAGTGAGATCCGTAGCTGCATTTCGCCCGAAAAGTTTTTGCATTTGCCTGCCCGTCCACAAGCGCGCCGCAAATTGTTGGTTCCAGGCCGAAGTGTAAGCTTGTTCCAGCATGCTTCTTTTATCGGGTAACAATTGGTGCGGCTGGTAAAATTCTGTAATCTTTTCTGATAAAATTTTGGCCGAATGAATGGCAATCGTCATGCCGTTTCCGCAAAGCGGCGCAATCATACCGGCCGTGTCGCCGCTCATCAAAATATGTTGTTCTACAGGTTGTTTTTTCTCGAACGAAATCTCGTTAATAACTTCCGGTTTATCCAGCAAAAACTCGGCTTCTTCAAAAATCCGATTCAAATAAGGATTTCTGCGGATCACGTTTTGCTCTAATTCTGGCAAAGTTCCGTATTGTCGCAAATCGTCTCGGTGCGCCAGGTAACACATGCACCAGCGGTCGCCATCCACTTTACTTACGCCGCAATAACCATTTTTGTAATTGTTGAGCTGGATCAAATCCGTTGGCAAATTTGCTTTGATATGAAATTTGACGGCCAGAAACGGACTTCTTTTATAAAAAAAACTTCGGTTTAGTTTTTGGTCCAAATTGGCGCGTTTGCCAAAAGAACCGATCACCAGCGGCGTTTCCAGTTCTTGCCCGTTAGCTAAAATTTTGAAATGATTATCCTGAAAATTCACTTCTTCAACTTTCGTATTCAACATGAAATTAACGCCTTCGTTAACTGCTTTTTGGTACAGAAAATGATCGAAAGTGTATCTGCTTAAACCAAAACCGCCCAAATCCAGTTTCTGCGAAAATCTGGCTCCGGAAATGGCTGTAACTTCCAGCCGGTTAATGCGCGCAACATTCAATTCCTCCAGATCAATACCCAGCTTTTTTAAAAACGGAATGGTTTCGTTGGAAATATATTCGCCGCAAACGCGATGAAAAGGATACATTTTCCGCTCAATCAGCAGCACTTTGTAACCAGCGCGGTTCAGCAAAATGGCGTTGAACAAACCAGCCAAACCGCCGCCGATGATCATCACATCGTTCATGCGGATTGCTTTTTCAGCACTAAAGATTCTACCGTTAAACCCGGACCGAAAGCAAAACCAAGAATATTCTGGCTTAAAGTTTCCATTTTTTCATCCAGAATCCTTTTCAGCACAAACAAGATTGTAGCGGATGACATGTTGCCAAATTCCTGCAAAACCTGGTGCGCCATGCTGTTTTTACAGGCACAAATTTCGAGTCCGGCTTCTGCTGCATCCAGTATTTTTTTTCCTCCAGGATGAATGGCAAACCGATCAATTTCCGCCAAAACTAAACCTGATTTTTGCAAAACCAGATCAGCCAATCCGCGGATATATTTTTGAATTTGCTTGGAAACTTTGGATGTCAAAATCATCTCGTAACCAAAATTGCCGATTTGCCAGTTCATTTCATCTTTGGCATCGTAAATGTATTCGGCATGAAAATTTTCAAGAATGAAATAAGGTTGCGTTATACTTCTTTTATCAGTGTTTTCTAGGATAACCGCCGCCGCGCCATCCGAAAAAAGCGAATTGGCAATCCAGTTTTCCAACGTGTTTTCTTTCTGAAAATGCAGCGTGCATAACTCCACCGAAACCACTAAAACTTTGGCCTCCGGATTGGCTTTGCAAATGGAATCTGCAATTTTGAGCGCGTTAATGCTGCCATAACAACCCATAAAATTAATGCAGGTTCGTTCGGTGCTTCGATTCAAACCCAAATTTTCAACCAAATCAATATCAATTCCGGGCGCGTACATGCCGGTGCAGCTAACGGTAATCAGGTGCGAAATTTGACCGGTAAAAGAAGCATCAAACGCAGCCAGACAATTTTGCGCTGCCACAAGAGCAACTTTGATGGCATTTTCGCGGTAAAAATCCATCCGTTTTTTAGTATCCGGAAAAGGTTCTAAATTTTCACTCGCCGGAAAAAATCGGTTTTCAGCAAAATTATCCAAACCAAAATCCGGAATGGCAGAATATCGTTGATTTATCGCGCTGTTATCGTAAATTTTTTTGAGTCGCGCTGCACTGTTTTCATCCAACCGAAACGCCTTTTGCATAAAATCGTAAATTTTATTTTGCGGAATTTGGTTGGGCGGATTTGCGGTTCCGATGGCACTGATGCAACTACTCATTATTACAATTTGGAACAGCTATTTGGTTGTTTCCACAGCTACAGCAACCAGCGCATCATCAGCCAAAACCATGCTTTTGCCGCCAATACCAAAATCGGAACGGTTGATGGTGAAACTGCCTTTAAATGAATTGCTACTGCTACTTTCTGTATAAGTGAAAGGAACTTTGATGCGTTTGGTTTTACCTTTTATGGTTACATCGAACTGGCCGGTATAATTTTCGTTTTTCTGGTGATCGAAAGAAGCGGATTTGAGCGTGATTTCCGGATATTTCTCTACATCAAAATAATCTTCCTTTTTAAGGTGATTGTCGCGCATGGAATTATCAGAATCTAAAGTGCGCGTATCAACTGAAGCTTCAATGCTGCTTTTATCGAGGTTATTTTTGTCAAAATTGATGATTGCTTTAAAGCCGCCAAACTTGCCCTCAGTACCAATTCCCATATTTTTTATGCGGAAAGTTACTGCCGAAGAAGTTACTTTTTGCTCCGATTGCGCGGCTGCCATCTGCCAAAAAAGAGGTGCTAAAAACAGTATCAGAAAAATTCGCTTCATGGTTTAATGGTGTTTAATTCTTCAACCAAAATCCTAATGTATTATTACATTAGCAAATAAAACTTTGTTAAAATGCTGGTAAGCAAATCAACCCTGGCGCATCTGCGGTTTGTGTTTTCTATTTTTTTGCTGCCTGTTTACCTGTTTGCTTACAGCCAGATTAATGCTGTGCCCGCGTTTCGCGCCGTGCTGGTTTTTGTGATTTGGTACGTGCTGGCCATTCCGGCAACCAACGGATACAACAGTTATTTTGATAAAGATGAAGGCAGCATCGGTTTGCTGGAAAAGCCGCCAGCGGTTGATAAAAGTTTATATTATGTTTCTGTGTTGATGGAATTGCTGGCATTTTTGCTGGGATTGTTGATCAGCGTTTGGTTTGCTTTTGCGGTGCTGATCTACGGAATCATGTCTAAACTGTATAGCCATCCGACAACGCGACTGAAAAAATATCCGATTATCAGTTTTTTAACCGTTTTCATTTTCCAGGGCGCATTTATGTACTGGGCAATTTATAGCGGTTTGGCCGGGCCGGTTTTGCTTTACTTAGGATGGGACAGTTCCGTTTTGATTGCCGGCGGAATTTGCTCTTGTTTGATTGGCGCTTCGTATCCGCTTACGCAAATTTATCAGCATGAAGAAGACAGCAAGCGTGGCGATCATACGCTGAGTTTGCTACTGGGCTACAAAGGTTCGTTTGTTTTTTCAGGAATTATATTTGCCGCCGGAATTGTGCTGAGCTTCTTTTACTGGCATAATTTAGGCGAGATGAAAAACTTTTACGTGTTTCTGGCCTGTTCATTTCCCATTTTCCTGTTTTTTAATTACTGGTTTTTTGGGGTGATAAAAACAGTATCCGCCGCAAATTATAAAAATGCCATGCGGATGAATTTTATCAGTGCTGCTTTTATGCTGCTTTATTTTGGCTGGCTGGTTTATCAGCATTAAAATTCCACATGCGCACGGATGCCGAAAACATGCACCGGACCGCGATCTACGTTATAAGCCGGATGCAGAATAAACTGATATTCTGGCGTTAGCCAAAAGTTATTTTTGTAAACATTTAGTTTGTAATACAATTCGGCAATCATTTCCGGCGAATAATTTAATGCGCCATCACCAATAATAAAACCATAACCGCCGGCCGCCAGATAATCGCGGTGCGCGTTAGAAATTCCGTTTCCAACGAAAGCCAAACCAATTTCATCTTTAGCACGTTTCCAGGAAGTTCCGGTTAAAACGCCGCCAAAGCTGATGGAACGGTCAACCTCGGTAAAAGCCCAGGTTTCGTTACGGCCATCATTATAACTGGCCTTGGCGAACACACCGAAATCACGCGTAATAAACTGATCTGCATTGAGGCCAAAACCATATTTATTGCGGCCATAAGCACGGGTTGAAGTAATATCTGGTGCTGTTGGATTTTCTGCAATTGCTTCACGGTAATTTCCCATTTTAGCATTGTTGTTGAAAGCTAAAATCCGGAAACTGCCTTGCTTATCGCCTGCCAATTTGTAGCGTTTTTCAAACTCCAGCGTTTGCGAATTGGCTTTGCCGATTTTTCCGTCCCAGATTGACCCATTTGCCGTGTTGGTAACCATCGTTACGGCAAAACGCAAATCCCAGGTTGGCTGGTGGTAATCCATATAAACGCCAAAAACGTAGCCGCGCGTGTTGGCCGGATAATCCCAGGCAGCATTACTCATCAAACTCCAGTTCATAAACTGCGTGCGCGGATCATGACTAAAAGCGTTGGTATCAAAATAATCTGCCATACCAAACTTGCCTGCCGTGATAGAAAAATAGCGTTTGCTTTGCAGTCCGGCCAGCTGGTTGTTATCATCTGCAATGGTATCCTTTTCCGTTCCCCAACTAAAACGCTGCGTTAAATAAGCGCGGGCGATGTAAATTTTCGGCTCGGCAGCACCCACGCGAAACGTTTCTCCGTTAGGAAAACCAGCCACGCCCAACGTACTGCTAAAACCTGCGCCGCCAGACATTTCCGGGTTAAAATAAGCTTCGGCACCTTTCCAAAGGCGTGCTCCACCAAAAAGCGTTGTGGTTAGAGAGCTGGCCGTTTCGTGGTTGGTTGATAAACTGTTATCGCCAGAATATTTTGCGCCAAAGCCAGGATGCGTTTGCGTGATTACCGTTTGCTGGAAATGGAAGTTAAAGCGTTGCTGTTTTACCGTGTCCGTGTTTTGGGCTTTGGCAGCTGAAAAAATAGTCGATAAAAAGAGTATGTAAAACGTTTTATGCATAGAAATAACCTGAATTCAAACTTACCGCAAAGTAAGCACAAGTTATTTTATTCCGTTCCATTCTGCATAAAATTGTTCCAGGTAAAACTCCATAAAATGATGCCTTTGTTCGGCAATTTGCTGTGCGGTTTTGGTGTTCATTTTCTCTTTCAGCAGCAATAATTTCTCATAAAAATGATTGATGGTTGGGGCGGATGAATTTTTGTATGCTTCTTTTGTGAGGTTAAAATCAGGCTCAATTTCCGGATTATATATTTCCCGGTTTTTAAATCCGCCGTAAGTAAAAGCGCGCGCAATTCCGATGGCACCAATGGCATCCAATCTGTCCGCATCCTGCACCACTTTCATTTCTTCCGAAGAAAAACCAACGGAATCAAAACTGGCTTTGAAAGACATATTTCGGATAATTTGCTGTACATGTTCAATTATGGCTGCATCAATTTCCATGCTTTTCAAAAAATCTCCGGCTGTTTTTGGTCCGATTTCTTCATCGCCATTGTTGAATTTACTATCGTCAATATCATGTAATAAAGCAGCTAACTCAACAATAAACAAATCAACCTTTTCTGTTTTAGCGATGAGTTTGGCGTTGTTCCAAACGCGCAAAATATGCCACCAATCATGACCAGCTTCAGCATTTTGCAGAGTTTGCTGGACGAAATCGACTGTTTTTTGGATGATAAAAGAAGCATCCGTTTCTAAACCATTAATCATGCTGCAAAAATAAAATATTCAGCAAAACACTATAAATTTTTAGGCGATTGCAGGCAGTGAATACTTTTTTTAAACAACAAATGCAGCAAAATCATGCTGCATTTGTTAATTTTTTTCAAATTAATCTTCTCTTATTCGCCTAAATTTTAGATGCTAAAAGAAGCATCAATTTAAAACTTAATTAGTGGTTGCCTTTAAAACGCTTGTCTGCACTACCGTTTTTATCTACACCTTGCGTTCTGTTTTCTTTGTAGCGCATATCCGGCGTACCGTCTTTTTTCAGGTGCGTGCCAGTGTTATTAGTCATTCTTGTTGGTGCAGGTGCTCTGTTAATAGCTGTTGTGGCAGATTTGTATCGGTTATCCGGTGTGCCATCCGCTTTCATATGGGTAGAAGTAGTTGTAGTTGCCGGAGCCATATTTGGTGCAGCAGCCGTAGTGGTGCTTTTGTAACGTTTATCCGGCGTACCATCAGCTTTCATTCGGTTAGAAGACGTAGTGGTTGTGCTAACCGTTGGTACCGGTGCGGTGGAAGTTGTGGTAGATTTATAGCGTTTATCCGGCGTGCCATTGGCTTTCATACGCGTTCCGGCAGGCATTGGTGCTGGTGCAGCTGGCGTAGTAGCAGTGGTTACGGTTTTGCCAGAATAGCGTTTATCCGGCGTACCATCTTTTTTTAAATGCGGCGTTTGGGCAGATACAGAACTGGCTTGTGCGATAAAACTGAAACTGATCATTAAGGCAGTCAAAAAGTAAAGGGCTTTTTTCATAATCGTTTTTTTTGTAAGATAGGTGCTTTGTTTGAAACTTGCAAAACGTTTAAAAATCAATTTTTTGGTTGATTGCTTGGTATAACCGCTATCTAAATGGTAATAATTTTCATGTTTTCTGCATCCCAATGGATCACTCTATTTTCAAAATAACTTTGGTTGCAGGCCAGGGCTGGTGCCGCGGCACGGAAACCGAAAGTAGCATTTTCCACTACCGGTTTGCCGTTGCGCACGCTATCAAAAAAGTTAGCAAAATGATCGTGAGAAGCGTTGTAACCATCCGGAGCCATATAAGTAACGTCGGGCATTTTTGGTGCGGTTTGTTCTGCTGCGGAGAACTTTTGATTGTACTCTGAAATAATTGTTTTTTGCATCGCTTCCGGGTAGGTGTACAACGAATCCCAGCCGCCATAACCCGGTGCAACCGGCATTTTACTTTTGCGGATGGTAAAGCCATTTCCCTCACCAAATAATTCGATAACACCTTCTGTGCCGATAATTTTGGTAGAAGTACGATCACCTTCTCCGCTTACAAAATTAACCTGCAGCGAAACCTGGAACGGCGGATGCTCGGTTGTTTGCGGATATTCGATCACCGCCGTCATCACATCGGGCACATTGCGGCCGTCCTTCCAATATGTTAAACCACCAATAGAATAAATTTTTTCCGGTCCTTTCGCATCCGTTAAATAATGGATGCCGGTTAGCAAATGCACAAATAAATCCCCGGCCACGCCTGTGCCATATTCGCGGTAGTTTCTCCAACGGAAAAAGCGATTATCATCATAAGCATGTTTTACTTTTTCGTTGGCCTGAAAGCGGTTCCAATCTACGGTTTTGGTGCTGGCATCTGTTGGAATAGTGTATTGCCAGGCACCCAGCGCACTTTGCCGGTTAAAAGAAGCAACTACCGTATTGATCTGGCCAATGGCACCGGCTTTATACAATTCCTTCGCTTTGGTAAAGGCTACACTGCTGATGCGCTGGCTGCCCACCTGGAAAACGGCCTTCGTATCCTGCTGAATTTTAATCTCGTTTAACCCTTCGGAAATGGTATGCACCATCGGCTTTTCGCTGTAAACGGCTTTGCCTTTACGCATAGCATCAATCGCAATTGTGCTGTGCCAGTTATCACTTGTGGCGATGATGACCGCATCAATATCTTTTCGGTCTAAAATTTCGTGGTAATCCGAAGTAGTAAAAAGCTGCTGACCGTAAACTTCTTTGGCACGCTGCAGCCGGCCCTGATACAAATCGCAACAAGCCACCAACTCTACACCCGGAATGGTAAGCGCGGCACGGGTATCGTTAAATCCCATAATACCCATACCGATGGTGGCAATACGGATTTTATCACTGCTGGCGATGCGTTTTTCAGCCTGTAAAATTTTAGTTTCGTGTGCTTCCCGTTCGGCAAATGAATTTAAAACGGCCGAACTCAGCAAAACGGTACTGCCGAATTGCTTGATAAATTTTCTTCTATCAGACATAAGCTAAAAATAAATGGTTTACAAAAGCCGAGGCCGGCATAATTGGTTACCAAATATAAAGTTTTATCTAATTCAATGCTGAAAATTATACGATAAAAGAAGCATTATTATCTGTTTAATTATAAGCAGACTAATCTTCTAAATACTGTTTAGAAAACTTAATTTTAGTAGGATAAAAGAAGCATCAACACAAACTCAGTTAATCTCTCCCAACCGGCCGCTCTCCAGCTTCCCGCTTACTGCCATCATACAACTCATATTCCATCAACCGGCAATCCAGTTTACCGTTAAAAAACTCGATTTTGCGTGCTGCTTTTAGCCCTACTTTTTTGGCGAGTTCGGGGTTTCCGGTAAAAACATAACCGCGGTAACCTTTGCAATTGGTTTTCAGGAAATCACCCACGCGTTTGTAAGTCATTTCCAGCTTGGTGTGCACGCCTAAACGTTCTCCATATTCCGGATTGAAGAAAACCACGCCAGGCTGTTCCGGTACTTCTGTTTCAGCAAAATCACAAACCTGAAACGTAATTAAATGATCCACGCCAGCCGTTTTTGCATTGTTTTGGGATATGGAAATCGCATCCTCAGAAATATCCGAAGCAATAATTTTAAAGTCGATTTCTTTTGTGGAGATGTCTTTCACCTTGCGGCGTTCTGTGAAAAATACTTGTTCATCATAACCTAAAATGTGCATAAAAGCGTAATTCATGCGGAAAAGTCCGGGCCGTTTATTGGTAGCCAATAATGCGGCTTCTATCGCCAAAGTTCCGGAACCACACATTGGGTTGATAAATGTACTTTTCTGATCCCAATTGCTTGACATAATGGTGCTTGCGGCCAAAGCTTCCAGCATAGGTGCTTTGCCAGGGATTTTACGGTAGCCGTGTTTGGATAACGTTTCGCCGGAAGTATCCAGGAAAATATCTGCCTGATTTTCCTGCCAGTACAAATGCAAAACGGTTTTATTCCATTCTGGGCCGGAGTTTGGGCGGATGCCTTTTTTATCCTTAATTCGATCTACAACCGCATCTTTTACCTTTACGTTGGCAAAAAGCGGCGTGGTAATGTATTCGTTGTTTACGTTGGAAGTAACCGAAAAATAACCATCAAAAGCAATCAGGTTTTCCCATTCAATTTCCATTAAACGATTATATAATTCGCCTGGATTTCTAGCCTCAAAAGAAGCAATTGAGTACAAAACCTGACTGGCGCAACGCAAATTCAGGTTTAAAGGAATGCAATCGTTTACCGTGCCTTCCAGCTCTACGCCGGTGCCAAAAAAACGTTTGATGGTGAAACCTAAATCTTCTACTTCCTGCTTTAAATAAGCCGAAAGCCGCTTGTTGCAGGTAATGATTATTTTACTTTTTGTGGTGAAAACGTCCGTCATAATTCCTGCAAATTTACTATTTAAGCAATCGTTTTTAACTGGTATCTCTTAACTTTACACATTAAAATATTAACCATGGAGATTAAAGGAAAAGTACACGAAGTTTCGCCTACCACGCAGGTAACCGATTCTTTGAAAAAAAGAGAGCTGATTATTGAATATGTGGAGAATCCGCAATACCCGGAATATTTAAAGTTTGAAGCCATTCAGGATCGTTGCGCTTTGCTGGATAATACCAAAGTTGGTGATGATGTGGAAGTGTTTTTTAACTTGAAGGGCCGCAAATGGACTGATAAAACCGGTAAAGTGGTTTATTTTAATACCTTGGGATTGTGGAAAATTAACGTTTTATCCGGCACGGCAACTGCTGCTGCCACGCCTGCTTACGCTGCACCAACAGCTGATTTAAGCGCTGGCGCGGATGACGACGACGATCTTCCATTCTAAAAAAAGCAAGTCCCTGCTTGTTAGGCAGGGACTTCACTTCAACTATTTGATGTATATAAGGGGCTTAATAGCGAACTTTTTGCAGAGTCTTAGCATGACAACCACTCTCCCGAAATTAATTTAGGTAATAATCGTAAAATTTTCTTTATTATAAAATTACTTTTGTTTTCCAATCAACTTAAACATTTGCCGCTGTATTTTACTGAAGTATGAATGCTGTTTTTACCGGGTAATTTTCGGTGTAAATAAAGCGTTTATGTGTTGTTAATTGGTTAACAATCAGTTAACAGATGTTAAATTATGTTAAAGCCTGAAGCAACAACTTTAACTTGGATATTTTTGTATGATGAAAACAAAACGCCTTCACCTGATTATTGCCATTATGGGCCTTGCCCTGATGGGAATGATGGGAATGCAGTTTTATTTTTTGTACGAATCTTATCAACTTAAATCAGAATTATTTGATCGTGATGTTTCTGCCGCGTTAAGCAGCGTGGTTTATAAAATTGAAAAGCTCGATGCCATCAATTCTATGAACCGGATGAATATTCCGATAAATAATTATCGCCATAAAACCAACAAAAATTATATTTACAGCCGCCTGGCAGACAATAATCCAAATTTATACCCGCAAAAACAGCATCAGGCAAATCCGGAAATTGTACGCAAGCAACACCGCATTGCCGTTTTGAAAGATAGTTTGGAAAATCTGTCTAACCAAAGCAACAGTTTGGATAATGTTTTAAGTTACGAGCAAATACAGGTAGAAGGATATATTGATGAAATGGGCCGGCCGCACACACAAATCACCAGTGTTAACAGTCCGAAATTAACGCCGCAACTGCGCAAACAACTCAGTCCAAACTTAAATAAATACGATACGGCGCGTTATACTTACAACGATCCGCAAATTGGCCCAACGGTAATTTCGCTTCCGCAAATTAACCCGCAATGGGTAAAAGAACAGCAGCGTTTAAAGAAAGAACGCACTTACAAAAACCTTGAAAAAGTGCTGGAAGATTCTGTACATCTGCTCAAAGCCAAGCTAATGACACCGCAGAAGATGACAGTAATGGAAAATCTGGCGGTTGAATATCAAAAAGTAGATGAACCGCTGGCCACACGGATAGACCGGCTTGAACTGGATTCGTTACTGCGGCTTGAGTTGCAGAGTAAAAATATTTCACTGCCTTTTAGTTACGAAATTACTACGGCTTCGCATGATTCGCTAATCTTCTCTAACGCAGAAAATTACAACGGCGAACGGCCGCAATTTATCAAGGCCAGCAGTTACCAAACGCAGATTTTTACCAAAGAAGTGGTGAATGATCCGGGAATGCTGAATATCTATTTTCCGGAAAAAAACAGATTGATTTTAAACCGCGTAACTGGAACGGTTAGTATTTCTGCCGGTTTGTTGCTGGTGCTGATTTTCTGTTTTGCTTACACGATTTCGCTAATTTTTCGTCAGAAAAAACTGGCCGACATGAAAACAGAGTTCATTAACAACATGACGCATGAATTTAAAACGCCTGTTTCTACCATCATGATTGCCAGCGAGGCGTTGAAAGATGATGAAATTGTGCAGGATAAATCGCGTGTTGCACGGCTGGCCGGTATTATTTATGATGAAAATGTGCGCTTGGGAAGTCATATTGAACGCGTTCTGAATATTGCTCGTATTGAGCAGGATGATTTCAGGTTGGATCTGAAGGAAATTGATGTAAACGAGCAAATTACGGCTGTAGTTGATAGCATGTCGCTCAAAATACAAAAACACAACGCACAAATTCAGCTGGAGTTAAATGCTTTACCGGCTGATATTCTGGCGGATGAACTGCATTTTACCAACGTGCTTTACAACCTGATTGACAATGCGCTGAAATACAGCAAAGAATCACCGGAAATCAAAATCTCTACTAAAAATACTGCTAACCAGTTGTTTATCAGCGTAGAAGATAATGGCATCGGTATGAACCGTGATCAGCAGGCTAAAATATTTGAACAGTTTTACCGTATTCCAACCGGCAATTTACACGATGTAAAAGGTTTTGGTTTAGGTTTGAGTTATGTGAATACGATTGTAAAACGCTTAAACGGCTCAATTTCGGTTCATTCTGAAAAAGACAAAGGTTCCGTTTTCGAACTTAAATTTCCGTTGCATCAAAGCTAAAAATTACCAATACTGTTTTTATCGAGTAAAAATCTACTTTCATTCTAATTTATCATCACTTCAAAACATCCATGAATAAGAAACTTTTATTGGCCGAAGACGATCCGAATTTAGGTTTGTTGCTGCAGGATTATTTACAACTGAAAGGTAAATTTGATGTGGTGCTGAGCAAAGACGGCGAAGAAGGTTTGCGCCAGTTTACTAAAGAACAGTTTGATTTAGTGATTTTGGACGTGATGATGCCGAAAAAAGACGGATTTACACTTGGCAAAGAAATCCGGAAAATGAACCCGAACGTGCCCATAATTTTTGCCACCGCAAAAAGCATGATGGAAGATAAAGCTGCCGCTTTTGATTTGGGCGGAGACGATTACATTACCAAACCTTTCCGGATTGAAGAGTTGCTGCTGCGGATTAATGCTTTGCTGAAACGCGTGGCCAATCAGGATAAAAAAGAAGAAGAAAAACCAACGCGTTTTACCATCGGTAAATACAAATTTGATTTTGCTATACAGCTGATTTCCATCGGCGAACAGCAGCAAAAACTATCAACAAAAGAAGCTGAACTGTTGCGTTTGCTTTGCCTGAAACAAAATTCTGTGCTCACCCGCGAAGAAGCTTTGCTAAACATCTGGCATGATGATAATTATTTTAACGGGCGCAGCATGGATGTTTTTCTGAGCAAAATCCGCAAGTATTTAAAAGATGATCCAAACGTGGAAATTATTAATGTGCACGGAAAAGGTTATAAATTGCTGGTGAGCTAAGCCAATACTGTTTTTATCGACCTAAAATCAGTCAAAAGACAACGAATTGCCCGCCGGAACATGTGTAGCTTTAAGTTGTGGGAAGTTTTTGTGCAGCCAATCAGCCAAGTAAACAGAACCCGCTTCTTCGCTGGCAATGTGGCCAACTACAATTAGCGAAAGCTGGTTGCCTTTTGCCCGTGCATCGCGCACATATTCAGCGGTTTCCCATTCAGAAATTTCACCGCAAATTAACACATCCGGCTTGATTTTGCCTGTGCCGCCAATTTGCGTTTTCCCTCCGGCAGAACCTTCCATAAACAAAACTTTTTGGCAAGGCTGATTTAAATCGCCAATATAACGAACCATTTTAATGCCTAACTTTGATTTAAGTTCGCTAATTAAACCGGAAAGTTTTGGTTTTTGATTAAGATCAAACAAATTCGGCAGCGTTTTATTTTCAAACTTTTGCCATTGCAATTCATCAACAACACCTTTTAAAACGCCGTCTGGCACAACACTATGAATGTAATCATGGTTGCGCCAAACGGCAATGTTGTGCTGTTTTAACAGGTTTATTTTATACTGATAAACATCATCGTTTTCCAGCCATTTGGTATCGTCCGGATGATTATAAAAAGTTGGTTCGTGGGCGATGATAAAGTTTGCACCAAGCGAAATAGCTTTGCGGATTACCTCAATCGTGGCAAACATGGTAGTTACAACGCTGGTTACTACAATCTCCCGGTTGCCGGATTTTAGCGTATCCACAGTGTTTGTTTTTTCTCCTCCGGGAACTTGTTTGATAAAAGCATCCATGATCTGGCCGACAGTTACCTGATCAAAATTTTTCAAAATACTTGCAGCAGAACCAATTACCGGCATCGCAAACAAAGCAGTTGTGCCCAGTATTTTGCTGATATCGAGGATAAATTTCCTTCGGTTGGTGAGATCTGGATTCATTGGTGGTTTTATTTTTTGATTTTCGGAAGTGAAAAAACAGCCGAATTTAAAAAACAGGATTGATTTAACTTTCGTGAAAAAACCTTATCATCTGAAATTATTGATGAAAATTACCGAATTTATCTAATTAAGAAAAATAATTAATTGTTAAAAATATTGATGCTTCTTTTACCAGGTGAAATTTTGGACAACGTTTTTTTGCAAAATTCTTCAAAAATAAATCTTTCAAAATGCTAACTTTATTAGCAAATAGTCGTAATATTGTAATGAAGAGAGGGCATAACAATGGAACAGTCATTTATTTTTCTGGGAATTATCATCGCGCTGATTATTTTGCTGATCGGTTATTTATCCAACAATCCGGATACAAGCAGCATTGATATCAGCTTTTATCAATTTAAAGTTTTGGTGAAAAAAAGTGCTGCCGGCCGAAAAAATTCTATGGCGCGTAAAATTGTGCGCCGCAGACTGGCACTCAAACAAAAAGCAAAAGAAGTTAAAGAAGCAGCATCTCCAAAATAATCGGATACTGTTTTTATCGGCATAAAAAAAGCCTGTAAGTTTTAAACTTGCAGGCTTTTGTATCTTGTTTTGTGTTGATTACTTTTTAACGTACATCACGTCTTTTACCGCTTTTACCACTTTATCTGCATTTGGCAAATATTCCTGGATCAAAGTTGGCGCGTAAGGCAACGGAACGTCTCCGCCCATAATACGCAAAATCGGTGCATCTAAATAATCAAATGCTTCTTCCTGCACTTTAAACGCAACTTCGGTAGCGATAGAACCCAAAGGCCAGCTTTCTTCTACAATTACCAAGCGGTTGGTTTTTCTAACCGATTCTAAAATGCAGGGATAATCAATCGGGCGCACGGTGCGTAAATCAATCACTTCTGCATTAATTCCTTCTTTTTCAAGTTCGGCAGCAGCGGCCAAAACCACTTTCATAATCTTGCCAAAACCTACCAAAGTAACGTCGCTTCCTTCTTTTACAACTTTGGCTTTACCAATTTCGATGTAATAAGTTTCTTCCGGCACTTCGCCTTTATCGCCATACATCAATTCTGATTCCATAAAAATAATCGGATCAGGATCGATAATCGCAGATTTTAACAAACCTTTTGCATCAGCAGGATTTGAAGGAACAACTACTTTTAAACCCGGGCAGTTGGCATACCAGTTTTCAAAACACTGACTGTGCTGCGAACTTAACATACCAGCATTTCCAGTCGGGCCGCGAAAAACAACCGGCGCAGAAAACTGTCCGCCGCTCATCGACATTAATTTTGCCGCACCATTAATAATCTGATCAATGGCAACCAGCGAAAAATTGAACGTCATAAATTCAACAATCGGTTTCAAACCGTTCATGGCCGAACCAATGGCAATTCCGGCAAAACCCAATTCAGAGATTGGCGTATCAATTACCCGTTTGGCACCAAATTCGTCCAGCATGCCCTGGCTCACTTTGTAGGCACCATTATATTCGGCAACTTCTTCACCCATTAAAAAAATAGTGTCGTCTTTGCGCATCTCTTCGTTCATCGCTTCGCGAAGTGCTTCTCTGAACTGTATTTCTCTCATTCTAAATAAAATCAAGTATTTTTCTCGTCGCAAATATAAACAGTAAAACCTGATTTGCAACCGTGGTTTTAGGCTGAAAAGGGGAAATTTATACCGATAAAAACAGCATCAGGTTTTGAGGCGGTTTTGTTTTAGCGCGATACAATGCCCATTCCGAAAATAAAATTTGCGTTGATGTTTACCGGCAGCGTACCAATCGGTTTCATTTGTTTGGTAATTACTTTTATGGCCGATTTTTGCATTTCCACACTGTTTTGATAACCGGCGATCAGCGCGCGGCTCTTCTCCATTCCGCTAAAAGCAGAAATGGTATAAGGATTGGCAAAAACCGCAGTCAGGCTTTTGGGTAAACCTGCAATTATATTCGTAAATTCGTGTAAATCAGTTTTATAATCCAGTTTGTTATATGGCCGGGCGCGGGTATCAAAAATACCAATTAAAATCTGATCGTAAGTTTTAAGCTCATTTAAAAGTGCGTTCAGTTCTTCTGCAGATGCTGTTTTTGGGGCGAAAAAAAGATTATTGTTGTTAAACCAGGTCTGCAAACCAATTTGAAACGATGTAATCTGGTCGGTACCAATGGCCAGTAAAGCCGTTTTTTTCAGCGAATTCAAGCGTAAAATTTCGGTATCGCCTTTAATTAATGTAACGGCCGCATCGGTTAAATCCTGGTTGAGGTTTTTGGCCGATTCAGCATTTAGATCAGCATAAAGGTTACGTTCCGAAATTTCTTCGGGATGATTTAAACCAGCCAGATATTTGGCAGCCAATACCTTTTTTACCTTAGCAATAAACTCCTGCTTATTGATCACGCCTTTTTTAATCGCTTTTTTGATGGCTGCAACCGCACGAACTGAATTTTCCGTCAGCTCCAAAATATCGTTTCCAGCGTTTAGTGCCAGCACATCTGCTTCAGAATTAGGGAAATATTTGGTTACGCCTTTCATTTCCATCGCATCCGAAACGATCAATCCTTTAAAAGCCAAACGATCTTTCAGCTCGCCGGTAACAATCGGCCGCGAAAGCGTGGAAGGCAAATGCGCCGTGGTATCTAGCGCCGGAATATCCATGTGCGCAACCATAATTCCGGTAATTCCGGCTTTAATCGCTTCTTTAAACGGATACATTTCCAGCGTATCCAAACGTTCTCTGGTAAACGGAAGCAGCGGCAAATCCTGGTGAGAATCCACATCCGTATCGCCATGACCCGGAAAATGTTTGGCCGTTGTTAAAATGCCAACGCTTTGCATGCCCTGCAAATAAGCGATGCCTTTTTTAGCCACATTTATTTTGTTATCGCCAAAAGAACGGTAACCAATAACGGGATTGTTGGGGTTGTTGTTGATATCCATATCGGGCGCAAAATTCATCTGCATGCCCATCCGTTTAAAATCGCGGGCCACAAATTGTCCCATTTTATAGATGAGGTTATTGTCTTTGATCGCGCCTAAAGTCATTTGGTAAGGAAAAGAAATGGTCGAATCCAGCCGCATCCCCAAACCCCATTCGCCATCCATCGCAATCAACAGCGGCGTTTGAGACAGTTTTTGGTAGCGATTAATCAAAGCTACCTGTCTGCCCGGTCCGCCCTGAAAAAATACCAAGCCGCCAATATGTTCATTCTGAATAACTTGTGCCACGGAATCTTCATAAGCCACGCCTTTGTTGGTGTGCGCACGAACCATCAGCAACTGTGCCACACGATCGTGCCGGTTCAGCTTTTTAAAAACAGAATCTACCCAATGGTTTTGCTGCGATAACTGATCTACCGTAATTGGTTTTTGTGCGAAAACTGTTGCAGAAATTAATAGAAATAAGCCAGTTAAACGAAGCTTTTGGAGGAATTTAAGCATGTACAAATTTATAAAAAACACGATGCTTCTTTTATCGTGCCAAAATTTGAAAGGTAAAGAATCAATTATTTTCATTTAAGAAAGTCTTGCGTTTTGAAATGTCTTTCCCAGTTTTTACCCGATAAAAACAGCATCACCCAAAAGCTACCGTTCACAGATATCTTTGTACGGACAATAAGCGCAATTTTCCAACCGCGTGGTTTGCAAAAACGGAACTTGCTGATCAAACAGCTCATTTAAAGCATTTTGCAGATGCCCGGTAAACGCCGCTTTGGCATCTTCTAAATCCACCGATTGCAGCACGGTTTTGCCGGATTTAAAACGCGTGCCTTCCGTTTTCATCTTGCGTACGGCATATAAATTAGGTTCAACCTGATTGGTTTTGCGCACCTGTTCATAAATGTACGTGTAGAAAAGTGTTTGCACCACGGCTTTATTTTGCGATTTGCCATCGCGCTCAAACAGCTTTTCTAACGTGCTGTATTTCAGTTCATCGCTGCCTGTTTTGTAATCTACAATGCGCGTTTGTCCGTCTTTTTCATCCACTCGGTCCAAAATGCCATACAATTGCAGATACTTCTTTTGCCCGTTAATTTCTATCGGGAAGTGATATTTGTAGTGCTTTTTATTTTCCAGTTCCACAATTTGAAACGGCGAATGCAAATGATCGTGCATTAAAATTGCTTTCATGTATTCGGCCACAATCTGCAACACAATTTGCTGCATGCTGTTGGCTTGTTTAAGTTGCGCCCGGTTTTTATATAGCACTTGCGATAAAGCCGCCCGACTATATTCTAAAATTTCCGGAAGTTTTTGGTCGATGCGTTCTGAAGTAATTACGGTATCCGTTTTGATTAGATCCGCATAAAACCACTCCAAAGCCTGATGCAAAGCAGAACCGATTTGGCTGGCTTCCAGGTTTTCGGCAACTTCTTCCGGCTCTTTGATTTTGGCCACGTAACGGAAGAAAAATTGCAGCGTGCAGGTTAAATAAGTGGTAAAAGCAGTAGCCGAGATATTGGTGGTTTTAAAAGGATTTCCATTGTAAAAAAAGCTTTCCATTTCCTTCCAAACCTTGCCTTGTTTTGGGATGATGATGACGTTGGAAGACTCAATCCGAACCGGCTGTTCCTGCTGCAAGTAATTGAAATTCAGTTTACTTTCGTAAGCCAGCTGCCGGATAAAACGGCTCGGTTCGGCGGCTTCCGTATCTCCGCCCAAACCATCGTAAACCAGTGTTACTTTTTCGGCCCGTTGCAGCAAACGGTAAAAAAGATAGGCGGAAATTGCATCCTGATTTTCCAGCACCGGCATTCCGTTGGCACGGCGCAAACTATCCGGAACAAAGCTCGGATTCACGCTACGTTTCGGCATTGTGCCTTCGTTCATGCCCAAAATTATCACGTGTTCAAAATCCAGACAACGGCTTTCCAGCATGCCCATCACCTGGATGCCACGCAGCGGTTCGCCTTCCAGCGGCACGGCCAAACTGCTCAGCGTTTTGCGGATCAAGGCAAAAACCAGCGACAAACCTAAATCCGGCGCATAAGCATTCAGGTTATCGTACAGCAAATTCAGTTTTTTGCAGGCTTCTAAAATCAGGTTTGCTTCCAGTTCATTCAGTTGGTTTTGGCGTTGGCGTTGTTCCAAAACGGCCGTCAGCATTAAATATAAAGCATCAATGGTTTGCAAACCGGTGTGTCGCGACGTGAAAAAGTTAGGCGCTAAAGTAGAAATCAGATGCAGTTCCGTCAGCGGCACTTCCACCCATTGCTGGCTCAATAATTTGTTTTGCAATTGCTCGCGCTCGGCCGCTTTTACGCCTGAAAGCGGATGCGACAAAAACGCCAGCGCATCGCGGTAATAAACCGTATGTTTTTGCTGTTTGTTGATCTGTTCCTGGATGTTCAGCCACAGTTCCGTCAAGCCGAAAAGCGGTGATTGCGTGAGCGGATAACCCATCGTAATGTTCACAATTCCGGCTTCGGGCGGCAGCGTTTGCATCACCGGAACCAGCAGCGTTTCATCTGCCAGAATGATGGCTGTTTTTTCCGGATCATCTGAAAACTCGGCCAAAGCTTCAAAATTGATTTTTTTGATGAGAATTTTTGCTTGTGCTGCATGTCCTTGCGTACGGATTACATCTACCATACTGTTTTTACCGGCTATTTTTTGTTGCTGCGGAAATGAATTAACGAGTTCGCTCCGGTTGATATTTCTGCGGAGGAAAAGGCCGGCTTCCTGCAAATTATCCTGCAAATAATAATCATCCGTATCGAAATAAAACAGAGCGCAACCTTCGCTTTGCCATTGTTTAAAAAGTTTGTCTTCGCATTTATTTAAGGCATTAAAACCGATGAAAATCATTTTTTTATACGGAGAAATAAACCGCGGATCATCAGCCGTTCCTTCCGCCAGTCGGCGATAAGTTTGCGCCGTGGTAATCAAGCCTAAATCCTGCATGGCCTGATGGAAATTGCGGTACAACGCGGGCATTCTCACCCATAATTCCAGGAATTTTTGCTGATGGATACGTTGTTTATCCGCAGAAAAAGACGACCAGAAACGCTCTAAAAACGCCTGCTGTTCTTCCGTAAAATGATCAAACTGCTGCTGGATTACGGCAATATCTTCCAGCTGCGTAAACAGCGATTCGGCATCTACCAGATCATAATCCACTTCGGCAAAATCACTTAAAATAATGTTGGCCATCGGAAAAAATTGGTCTGGCGACAGCGTTGGTTTTCCCTCAGCAACCAGCAACTTGTTAAATTCGAGATGCAAAATAAAAAACTGTTTCAGCGGATCAGCAACAACTAAATTAGTGGAAGCCGCAAAAAACGAAGAAACCGTGAAAAAAGCAGGGCTAAAAGAAGCATTGCCCTGCAACTCGCCCAAGTGTTTTTTCAGGAAAGCTTCCGGGCGTTTATTGTTAAAAACGATAGCTGCTTCCTTTAAATCATCACCCAAACGGGCAATTAGATCGGCAGCAACTTCGCGGAGAAAAGGAATCATTCGGGATGGTTAAAGAGTGTAAGTCATTTTGTGCAACAGATAATCGTGCTGGTTGTGATTGAGTGTCCAACTTTGATCCGGCAAAAATTCAAAACCTATTTTTTGATAGCATTTTATGGCCGGTAA
>JBPBQN010000170.1:0-21299 GCA_050954865.1 Janthinobacterium lividum
TGCTTCTGCGGATCAGCAAAAGCATTTGTTATAGAAAACTTTACTCGTTTTGTCATTTCGAACTGAAGGGAGAAAGCTTCATCAAATTACAATGCTTTTTTTATCGGTATAAATTTATATTGGAGAAATCCTTTGATAAACTTAGGATGACAAGGCGCATATCTTTAAAGTTAAATATCTGAAAAACAAAAAGATAACAAACTATAAAGATATGCACCTAGGCGCGTTGGGTTGCATTTAGCCCGGAGGCGATCCGAAATGCTTGATTTTTGGTTCTTTTGATCAAGCAAAAGAACGCACAAAGAAAAACAAAGGATCAAAGATCCTAAGCTTCAATAATCAATACTGTTTTTACCACCTATTTTTTAAGCACCTTTCCCCATATCCGAAATCAAATTAGCAACCAACGAACTCCAGCCCGTTTGATGACTTGCACCTACACCGCGACTGTTATCGCCATGAAAATATTCGTAAAACAGCACCAGATCAGCATTTTCCGACTTCTGATAAAACGCTGTATCGCTGCCATTGCCATTTACCGGCCGCTTTCCGGTTGTGTCTTTGGCAAAGATTTTGATTAGCCGGCGCGAAATCTCGTCCGCAGCTTCTTTCAGGTTGATGGTTTTGCCTGATCCTTTTGGAAATTCCAACTGAAAATCATCGCCGTAAAAGTCGTGGTATTTGCGCAAAGCCCTGATCAGCATGTAATTAATTGGAATCCAGATCGGGCCGCGCCAGTTGGAATTTCCGCCAAACATATCCGAAGTAGATTCTCCCGGATCATATTGAATGGTATAAGTATGTCCTTCAATATCAACCGAATAAGGATTATTTTGATAAGCTTTGGATAAAGCCCGCACGCCGCCTTCAGCCAAAAATTCATCTTCATCAAAAACGCGGGTCAGCATGCTCATCAACTTTTCTTTATTTACGATAGACAGCAGCACTTTGCCTTTTTTGCTGTTATCGATGATCGGTAAAAACTGCCGGTTTTTCTCGCGCGATTGGTTAAGCCAGGTTGCCCGCTTACGAAAATCACGCAGCTTTTCCAGGTTGTGATAGCTGAAAATAGAAACCGCAAAAATAGAAGTTAGCCCAACAATAGACCGAACTTTCAGGTGATACGCGTGATTTCTTTGCAAACGCAGCGTATCGTAAAAAAACTGATCTTCCTCACTCCACAAACCCATGCCGTTCAGCGCATCGGCAATCAGTACAAAATGCTCGTAAAACTTTACCGCCGAATCTTCAAAAGCATCATCGTGCATGGCAATTTCCAGTGCCATATCCATCATGTTTAGGGCGTACATGCCCATCCAGCTGGTGCCGTCAACCTGTTCCAGTTCCAGTTCGCCGTTTAATTTGCTGTTGCGATCGAATACGCCGATGTTATCCAAACCCAAAAATCCTCCGGCAAAAATGTTCTTGCCTTCCACGTCCACGCGGTTGGTCCACCAGGTAAAATTGATGATCAGTTTCTGAAAAACACGTTTTAAAAACCGCACATCGCCTGTTCCTTTTTTTTCTTTTTCGATGCGGTAAACTTCCAACGCGGCCCAGGCCTGTACGGGCGGATTAACGTCGCTGTAATTCCATTCGTAAGCCGGAATTTGTCCTTCCGGGTTCATATACCATTCGCGCATAATCAAAATGAGCTGGTTTTTGGCAAAATTTGGATCGATCATCGCCATCGGCACACAATGAAACGCCAGATCCCAAGCCGCGTACCAGGGATATTCCCATTTATCAGGCATCGAAATTACATCCTGATTCTTCAAATATTTCCAGCTGCTGTTGCGGCCGTTTAACCGGTTTTCTACCACCGGCGAAATCCCGTCGCTGGTGGTGAGCCAGCGCTGCGTATCGTAATGATAATATTGCTTGCTCCACAGCAAACCGGCCAAAGCCTGCCGCTGAATGCGCTTTTCATCTTCCGTACTGTTTTTACCGGCTAAATTTTGGTAAAAATCATCTGTTTCTTTTTTTCGGTCGATAAAAACAGCATCATATTTTTCATCCAACGGATTTTTTATTCTTCCTTTTGATAAGCGCAGTTTTACGGTTTGAGAAGATTTTCCCTTAATCTGCAATTTATAAACCGGCGAAAACTTGGTGCCCGAATTTAAAGCTTGCAGTTCCTCCAAATCTGTACCGTTGATAACCGCTTCATGGAAAGCATCTTTTACAAACGGCGCATCATTTGGCGTACCAAACAAACGCTCTTTATTGGTTTCGTTTTCGGTGAATAAAGTATAATCCGGCTCATCAAAATACAAATGATAACTGCCCAGCGGCACATGCGTGGCGCGCACAGAACCATCTTCTTCCCGCTCAATAATCGGTTTTGGTTTGGCCGGCTCGTATTGCCAGCGGTTATAAAACCACAGCGTTGGCAGCAGCCAAATCGGCGCATCTTCGGCTCCGCGATTGGTAATTTCAATGCGGATATGAATATCTTCCGAACTTTTTTTGGCGTATTCTACCGTTACATCAAAATATTTATCATCTTCAAAAACACCGGTATCCAACAACTCATATTCTGGTTCTGATTTAGATCGCTGTCCGTTTTTCCGGTTCATATCCTGATACGGAAAAGCCTGCTGCGGATACTTGTACAAATATTTCATGTAATAATGCGTGGGCACATTATCCAAATAATAATACAGCTCTTTTACATCCTCGCCATGGTTGCCTTGGTAATTAGTGAGGCCGTACAGGCGTTCTTTCAAAATTTTATCTTCGCCGTTCCAAAGCGCAATGGCAAAACAAAGCTGCTGGTAATAATCAGATATGCCGGCCAAACCGTCTTCGCCCCAGCGGTAAACGCGGCTACGGGCATGATCATGCGGAAAATAATTCCAGGCATCACCGTTCTGGCTGTAATCTTCTCTAACCGTGCCCCACTGGCGCTCGCTCAAATACGGGCCCCATTTTTCTAACGGAACTTCTTTGGCTTCATTTTCAAGTATGCGCAGTTCTTCTGCGTTGGTTGTGGTTTCCTCATCAAACATCATGGAGTTTTATTCTGAGCTGAAAATAGCAGGGTAAAAACAGTATTTGATCAGCAAGGGATAATTTATTTACGGCTAATTAAAACATTGTTTATTACGCGCAAAAGTGCGTAAAGTTAAATTAATCTACTCCATCAATAACAGAATATGCAATTCAGGATACTGTTTTTACCGGTATAAATTTCAGCAAAATCAGATACGGGCAGCGGCAATTATCAGTTTCAACAAAAAATCTTCTTAAAACATTACAAAAGGTATTTTATTTAATTAAGATGAATTTGATACAATATCCGGGAAAACCATACCCTTTAGGGGCAACCTGGGATGGCAAAGGCGTAAACTTTGCTTTATATGCCAATTATGCTACTGCTGTTGAATTATGCTTGTTTGATGAAAACAAC
The DNA here is from genome assembly GCA_050954865.1 of Janthinobacterium lividum. Classification (GTDB taxonomy): domain Bacteria; phylum Bacteroidota; class Bacteroidia; order Sphingobacteriales; family Sphingobacteriaceae; genus Mucilaginibacter_A. The sequence continues at coordinate 3,413 of JBPBQN010000170.1, forward strand.
AAGGAAACAAAAATTGAAGTTAAAGAGCGCACGCACCACATCTGGCACGTTTACTTGCCTAAGGTTTCGTACGGACAGTTTTACGGTTACCGCGTTCACGGGCCGTTTAATCCGCAAAATGGCTATCGTTTTAATGCCAATAAATTGTTGATTGATCCTTATGCCAAATCTATCGCCGGTCCGGTTGACTGGCACGAATCTGTTTTTGGTTATGATTTGAATGATGAAATAAAAGATTTAAGCTTTAGCACTACCGATAGCGGCCCATACATTCCAAAAAGTGTGGTAATCAACTCAAATTTTGATTGGGAAGATGACCAGCCGTTAGATATTCCACTGCATAAAACCATTATTTACGAAACGCATGTAAAAGGATTTACAAAACTTTGCCCTGATATTCCGGAAGAAATCCGCGGTACTTACGCTGCACTGGCGCATCCATCAACCATAAATCATCTAAAAAAACTGGGCGTTACCGCAGTAGAGCTGATGCCGGTTCATCATTTTATTGTTGATGAACATCTGCAAAAAAATGGACTTTCTAACTATTGGGGCTACAACACCATCGGTTTTTTTGCGCCGGATGTGCGTTATTCCAGTAGCGGTACGCATGGCGAGCAGGTGATCGAATTTAAAGAAATGGTGAAAGCGCTGCACAAAGCCGGTTTAGAAGTCATTATTGATGTGGTTTACAATCACACGGCAGAAGGCAGCGAACTCGGCCCAACTTTATCTTTCAGAGGTATTGATAATCCTTGTTATTACCGTTTGCTGGAGGAAGATTTTAGATATTACAAAGATTATACTGGCACAGGCAACACGCTGAACGCCAATCTTCCAAACGTGCTCCGTTTAATTATGGACAGTTTGCGGTATTGGATTTTGGAGATGCACATAGATGGTTTCCGGTTTGACCTGGCCTCCACTTTGGCCCGCGAACTGCATGATGTAAACATGCTGAGCGGTTTTTTTAACATCATTTACCAAGATCCGGTTATCTCGCAGGTAAAACTGATTGCCGAACCCTGGGACGTAGGCGAAGGCGGTTATCAGGTAGGAAATTTCCCGTACGATTGGGCCGAATGGAACGGCAAATACCGCGATTGCATGCGCGATTACTGGCGCGGCGCGGATAGTATGCTGGGCGAATTTGCCGAACGGCTAACGGGCAGTCCGGATTTGTACCGTGGAGATTCTCGTAAACCAACAGCCAGCATTAATTTTATTACGGCGCATGATGGTTTTACGCTGAGTGATTTGGTATCGTACAACGATAAACACAATGAAGCCAACGGCGAAAATAATCAGGATGGCGAAAGTCACAACCGCTCCTGTAATTATGGAGAAGAAGGGCCGACAAACAACCAAGAAATAATTGATCTCCGAAATAAACAAAAACGTAACTTGTTGACTACCTTATTTTTATCTCAGGGAATACCGATGCTGGTTGCCGGTGATGAATTTGGCCGAACGCAAGGCGGAAACAACAATGCGTATTGCCAAGACAATGAAATTTCGTGGCTTGATTGGGAAAATGCAGATCAGAATTTATTAAAATTCACCCAAAAACTGATTGCGCTACGAAATAATCATGCTGTTTTTTCCCGCCGCGGATGGTTTCAGGGCCACGCTGTTAAAGCTGCCGGATTAAATGATATCGCCTGGTTTTTGCCGGAAGGTATAGAAATGTCTGACAATAACTGGACACATGATTTTGCAAAATCTTTAGGCGTATATTTTAACGGTGAAGAAATTTCCACGGTAGATGAAGAAGGCAAAAAAGTAGTTGACGACAGTTTTTACGTCATTTTTAACGCTTATAATCAGCCAATGGATTTTTTACTACCGCCCGAAAAATTTGGTGAGAACTGGATCAAGGTTTTAGATACAACCGAAAGCTGTGTTTCTGAAGATGGCGAAACTTTTCAGGCATCAGAAACAATCAACGTGTCTGGCAATTCTGTAGTTGTACTTAAACATCAAACAGCTTTATAATGGCTGATATCAACTTAAAAAAACGAACCATTGGCGTTAATTTCAACGCTGATCAGGCCGAAATAAAACTGTGGGCACCGCTGGCAAAATCAGTTGATTTATGGCTGATCGAAACCAACAAAAAATACCCGCTAAAAGAAGCATCGTATGGTTTTTGGGAACTGGAAACCGATGTTTTAAAGCCCAACGATTTGTATCTTTTTGTTTTGGATAGAGAAAAAGAACTGCCCGATCCGGCTTCGCTTTCGCAGCCGGAAAGCGTGCAAGGTCCGTCGCAAGCCATTGATGTTCAGTTTGATTGGACGGATCAGAATTGGAAAAATCATGAGTTAAACGATTATATTCTTTACGAACTCCACACCGGAACATTTACTTCGGAAGGAACGTTCGCCGCCATCGAACAAAAGCTTAATTACTTAAAAGAGTTAGGCATAAACGCGATAGAACTGATGCCGGTGGCGCAGTTTCCGGGCAAACGAAACTGGGGTTACGATGGCGTTTTTCCTTTTGCCGTTCAAAATTCTTACGGTGGCCCGAAAGCGTTGCAGCAACTGATAAATTTATGCCATAAAAACAGCATTGCCGTGGTGCTGGATGTGGTTTACAATCACTTCGGGCCGGAAGGAAATTATTTTAAGGAGTTTGGCCCATACTTTACCCAAAAATATCAAACGCCCTGGGGCGATGCTATTAATTTTGATGATGAATACTGCGATGCCGTGCGCCAGTTTTACATTGAAAATGCGTTGATGTGGTTGCGTGATTTTCATGTTGATGCGCTGCGGATGGATGCTGTACATGCCATAAAAGATTTTAACCCGAAGCATATTTTGCAGGAAATCAGGCAAGCTGTCAATCAGTTATCCGCAGAAACCGGCCGCAAACACCATTTAATTGTGGAGCTGGATTTAAACGATAACCGCTTTATTAATCCGCTTGAAAAAGACGGTTTCGGGATGGATGCGCAATGGATAGACGAGTTTCATCATGCGTTGCGCGTAACGGCCGGCGAAGAAAAAACCGGTTATTATAAAGATTTTGACGGCATCCGGCACCTGGAAAAAGCTTATCGCGATGCGTATGTTTATGACGGATTATATTCGCCGTACCGCAAAAAAACCTTCGGTGCAAAAACAGATAATCCGGGTGGCCAGTTTGTTATTTTCTCTCAAAACCACGATCAGGTTGGCAACCGGATGCTGGGCGAACGCAGCAGCAAACTTTTCAGTTTTGAAATGCAGAAGCTGTTGGCCGGTGCTGTTTTTACCGCACCTTTTTTACCTATGCTTTTTATGGGCGAGGAATATGGCGAAACCAATCCGTTTCAATATTTTATCAATCATACCGATCCGGATTTAATTGAAACTGTACGCAAAGGCCGCAAAGAAGAATTTGCTGATTTTGATACCGGAGCAGAAATGCCCGATCCGGCTGATGAAGCTACTTTTATCCGCTCAAAATTAAGCTGGAATCTGGCTGAACCGCACGCAACCATACTTCGCTTTTACAAAAAGCTGATTGCTTTGCGCAAAAAACTGCCTGCTTTGTATCATTTAAACCGGCAGCATCTGGAGGTTTCTTCGGATGAAAAATCAAAAACATTGATGCTGCACCGCTGGCATGAGGATAATCAGGTGCTTTGTTTAATGAATTTTTCTGATCACCAGCAAACGATGCAACTTCCTCATAATCATATACAATGGACGAAAGTTCTGGCTTCCGGCGATTTAGAATGGAACGGCCTGGCAACAACTCCTGAACAAGCTGATGCTGCTGCGCCGGTAATTCTTCAACCTCAATCCATTACGATTTACAGTAATATATAATGTACAACCCTGTTTCTGCCTACCGCATACAATTTCACAAAAATTTCAATTTTGATGATTTTGAGAAGATCATTCCGTACTTGCAAAATCTGGGCGTGGCTACTATTTATGCCTCGCCGATTTTTGAAGCAAATGCCGGAAGTATGCATGGTTATGACGGCCTGAATCCGCATAAAATAAACCCGGAAATTGGCACGGAAGAACAGCTGAAAAACATCAGCAAAAAGCTGAAAGAAGCCGGAATTGGCTGGCTGCAGGATATTGTGCCCAATCATTTGGCTTTCGATCCGAAAAATCCGTGGCTGTTTGATGTGTTGGAAAAAGGTGCACGCTCAGAATTTTCCGAATTTTTTGATGCTTCTTTTAGCAGTGATTTTTTTAAAGGGTCAATTATGGTTCCGTTTTTGGCCGATTCGTTGGAAGAAATCATCAAAAAAGGAGATTTAAAAGTTGTGTTTGAAGATGGTTTTGTATTGAAATATTTTGAAACCAGTTATCCACTCAATCCTCGCTCCTACGCTTCGATGCTGTTTTTACCGACTAAAAATCAGGATGAAACGATTCGCCAACTGCTTGAACAGCTGGAAGATCTGGAAATGCTAAACGATCCAAAAACGTATGCTTTGCGCTGGAAAGAAATTAAATTACAGCTCAGTTCAATCCTGAAAAACGATAAAATCAAAACATCAATCGATCAAAACCTCAAAAAAATCAACCAAAAACCACAACAACTTTTGGAGCTTTGCGAGGCGCAGCATTACCGTTTGTGTTGTTATGAGGAAACGGATAGCCGGATTAATTTCCGGCGTTTTTTTACGGTTAATACGCTGATTTGCCTGAACATGCAGCAGACGGAAGTTTTTGAAACCTATCACCAGAAAATCAAGCAACTGGTTGATGAAGGCATTTTTCAGGGTTTGCGGATTGATCATGTGGATGGTTTGTACGATCCGGCTTTGTACCTCGAAAAGTTGCGGAAACTGGTTGGTGAGGAAACGTATATCGTTGTAGAAAAAATTCTGGAAAAAGGAGAAACTTTGCCAAACTGGCCGATAGAAGGAACATCCGGTTATGATTTTCTGGCTTTGGTGAATAATCTTTTCACCAACAACAATGCGAAAAAAGCTTTTGATGATTTTTACCAGGAACTGGCCGGCGATCAGCAGAAAATTTCCGCTCAGATCCGCAGTAAAAAAGAGCTGATTTTGCAGGATCATTTAGGCGGAGAACTGGAAAATTTGTATCAATATTTTCTGGAACTGAACTTGGCCGACAAAAAACTGCTGAAAAAAGTTAAACACGAAGAACTGAAAACAGCAATTGGTGCGATGCTGGTGCATTGTCCGGTTTATCGTTTTTACGGGAATGAATTTCCGTTGGATGACACCAATTTTGAGCAGGTAAAAACAGTATTGACCAGCATCCGCAAGTATCAGCCGGAACTGGAACTGGCTTTGGATGTGCTGGAAAAGGCGTTGTTGCATCCTTCGCCCAAAAACAAAAATGATTACAATACCGGCGCGCTAAAATTTTATCAGCGGCTGATGCAATTCACTGGTCCGCTGATGGCAAAAGGCGTGGAAGATACGCTGATGTACACTTATAATCGCTTTATCGGGCACAGTGAAGTAGGTGATGCGCCAGGTGCTTTCGGGATTTCTGTGGAAGATTTTCATGCGCAAATGCAGGAAAAACAGGCGAAATGGCCGCTTTCCATCAATACAACTTCCACGCACGATACCAAACGCGGCGAAGGTGCGCGGGCAAGGCTGAATGTAGTTTCTGAACTGGCCGAAGAATGGTTTGAAGCTGTAAAAAACTGGCAACAGCTCAATTTGCCGCTAAAGACCGATAATCAGCCGGATGCCAATGATGAATATTTTATTTATGAAACGCTGATTGGCACTTACCCGATGCCTGGCGAAGATGACACCGATTACCAAAACCGCTTGCAGGAATATATGCAAAAAGCGTTGCGGGAAGGTAAACAAAACTCGGATTGGGCAGCGGAAAACAAAAAATACGAAAAGGCAACTGCTGTTTTTATCGAGCAAATTTTAGACAAATCTTCGCCGTTTTGGGGAATTTTTAAAGCTTTTCATCACAAAGTTGCTGATTTTGGGATCATTAATTCGCTGTCGCAAGTGCTGCTGAAATTTACTTGTCCGGGCGTGCCGGATGTTTATCAAGGCTGCGAAAATTGGGATTTCAGCATGGTTGATCCGGATAACCGGCGGCCGATTGATTACAAAAAACGCACAGCAGCTTTGGATATGATCAGCGAAAAAAAAGCTTTAAATCCGAATCAGCTTTGGGAAACACGCTATGATGGAAACATCAAAATCAAACTGATAAATCAGCTTTTTACTGAAAGAAAAGCTGCGGCGGAAGTGTTTGCAAATGGAAAATATCTCCCGCTGAAAATCAAAGGAAAATATAAAGAACATGTACTGGCTTTTGCAAGGCAGTTAGACCAAAATTGGTATATTACGGTTGTTCCACTGAGTTTGGCGATGATATGCAAAGAACAAAATACTGATTTAAAGCAAATTAATTGGAAAAATACCCGAATTATCCTGCCAAAAGAAGCACCTTCGGATTGGAAAAACTTATTGGACGATACGGTTGATGCTGCCAAAAACCCGGAAATTGAAGTAACTAAGATTTTTGGTTCCCAACCTTTTGCCTTACTTAAAATGGAGCAAAAACCAGCTGCGCGCAACGCTGGCGTTTTGATGCACATTACCTCGCTGCCTTCTGCTTTTGGAATTGGCGATTTAGGTCCGGAAGCAAAGAAATTTGCACAGTTTTTATACGAAAGTAAACAGCAGTTTTGGCAGATGCTTCCGCTCAATCCAACAGAAGCGGAACAAAGTTATTCGCCTTACAGTTCGGTTTCAAGTATTGCCGGAAATACGTTGCTGATCAGTCCGGATTTGCTGCAAAAAGACGGTTTGCTGGACAAAAAAGAACTGAAAAAACTCCGGTTACTGGAAACAGAAAAAGTTGATTTTGCCGAAGCCAAACAAGTTAAAGATGTATTGTTTGAACAAGCTTACGAGAATTTTTGCAGCGGAGCATTTGAGCAATTGCAACAAGAATTTAATGATTTTACCACAAAACAAGCTTTTTGGCTGGATGATTTTGCGCTTTATATCAGCTTAAAAAAACAGCATCAAAATAAAGCCTGGTTTGCCTGGCCGGAAGAATTTAAAAAGCGTAATGGCCAGGCTTTGCAGGAATTTGCTGTGGCAAACCAAAACCTCATTCGCAAAGAAAAATGGTTGCAGTTTATATTTTTTCGGCAGTGGTTATCGCTCCAAATTTATTGCCATAAAAGAAGCATCAAACTTTTGGGCGATTTGCCGTTTTACATCAGCTATGATTCGGCCGATGTTTGGGCAAATCCGCAGCTGTTTTCTATCGATAAAAACAGCAACATGATTGGTGTAGCCGGTGTGCCGCCGGATTATTTTAACGCCGACGGGCAACTTTGGGGCATGCCGGTTTTCCGTTGGGATGAATTGAAAAAAACAAATTATGCCTGGTGGGTGCAGCGCATCGGTAAAAATTTAGAACTTTTTGATGTGTTGCGACTGGATCATTTCCGTGCTTTTGCAGATTACTGGGAAGTTCCGGCAGCTGAAAAAACAGCGATTAACGGCGAATGGAAAGCTGGTCCGGGAAGCGATTTTTTCAAAATTATTCAGAAAGAATTTGGAAAATTACCTTTTGTAGCCGAAGATTTAGGCGAAATTACACCGCAGGTTTATGCTTTGCGAGATGAATTTAATTTGCCAGGAATGAAAGTTTTGCAGTTTGCTTTTAGCGATGATATAGCGCAATCCATTCATATTCCTCATAATTACCCGCAAAATTGTTTTGCTTACACCGGCACGCACGATAATAACACGAGCATTGGCTGGTACTTAAAAGATGCTGATAAACAAAGCATTAAGAATTTAAAGCGATATGTTAACACCAAAATCACATCGGATAATGTAAATTGGGAACTGATCCGGCTGGCCTATGCATCTGTTGCCAAAACCGTAGTGATACCGATGCAGGATATTTTGGCTGAAGATGAAAAATCACGAATGAATACGCCTGCTTCAACCCAACAAAACTGGAGCTGGCGGATGTTGCCTGGAAAAGCCGATAAACATCTGCAAAAAAAGCTTAAAAAAATGGCTCTGCTTTTTAACAGAGCCTAAAATTTTTTTCATTTCGACTAAAGGGAGAGATCTTATTCAAAACGAAAGAGAAATTCTGAATTGTTCGATTAGGATTTCTCTCTTTAATCAAAATGACAGAAACCAAATATTTATAATTATCCGTTGGTAGAAAATCCTGGATAAAGTGTCATGCCACCGTCCATAAATATAGTTGCACCAGTAATATAATCTGATTCATCACAAGCTAACCAAGATGCCAGCATGCCGATATCTTCCGGCTGACCGATGCGGCCGTAAGGAATCAAGGTTAATAAACTGTTTAGCGCTTGCGGCGTTGCCCAGGCTTGTGTGTTAATTGGCGTTTGGATAGCTCCTGGCCCGATGCTGTTTACGCGGATTTTATGCGGAGCCAGTTCCTGCGCCATACTTTGCATCAGCATATTGATGCCGCCTTTACTGCTGGCATAATTAACGTGTCCGCCCCACGGAATTACCTGGTGCACACTGCTCATACAGATAATTTTCCCTGCTGCCTTGCTCCTGTCGGCCACAACACCTCGTTTGATAAATTCTTTTGCGGCTTCACGGGCGCATAAAAACTGTCCGGTTAGGTTAATATTGATTACCAGTTGCCAATCCGCTAAACTCATTTCTGTAAACGGCGAATCTTTTTGTAAACCGGCATTATTCACCAAAATATCTATCGTTCCAAAAGCTTTGTACAACTCCTGATACATATTTAAAACCTGCTCTTCGTTGCTTACATCTGCTTGAAGCGCAATGGCATTTCCGCCGTTGTTTTTGATAATATCGACAACTTCATCGGCCGTTTCCGGATGCGTTACATAGTTTACGGCTACATTTGCGCCATCATTGCCCAGTGCTATGGCAACTGCTTTACCTATGCCACTGTTGGCACCGGTAACCAAGGCTGTTTGTCCTTTTAATTTTGGATTAGGATTCATCTGTTTATTGTTTTGGAAGATAACTTACTTCGGAACAATAAGTTTTATTAGCACAAACTTGTTATATTGATTAATAATGTCCTTTTAAAAATTGAATTTCCAGGATTACCAATACATTATCTTCGAAAATTTAATAAATGATACGATGTTCATTATTAATTCTTCAAGACCAGGAGCTAGATAATTCGTATTTTAAAGCTTCAGGTTTTCCAATACCATAATATGGATCTTCCTGTATTGCGGCAATCAATTGGTCGATCTTTTTTTGAATGGATGTATTGCCGGTTTTCTTCCAGTATGCTAAATGTGTGATGGCTTTAAAAGAAAATTTTACTTCCATAAATCCTCAAGGGCTAGTTTCACAGTTTTTCCATTTTTGTGTTCTTCTCTTGCCTGCAAAATATCTTTCACAAACTCCGGATCATACGGGCTTTCTTCCGTTTTCAATTCAACTTTTAAAGCTTTTGCTACGGCTTTTATAACTTTGGCTTGCTCTTTGGTTTTCGGGCGTAAAATCAGTGTTTCCATGTCTCTCACTTTACAATTTTATTTTTCTGCGGAGGTTTGGTTTGAAGAAAAATCAGTTTACCAGATTTTACCCGATAAAAACAGCATCTATTTTTTTAGAAAATATCATGCTGCAAGTTTTCTGCGGAGGTTTGTTTTGAAGGAAAACCAAGTTACCAAGTTTTACCTGATAAAAGAAGCATCCATCTCTTTAAAAAATATCTTGCTGCAAGTTTCTATCGATAAATGTTTAAACTCTGATTACCATATTTTTGCATAAAATCCTTCAACCTAAAACCGACCCATACCAAAACTTAGTTTAAAAATCTTACCCTGATGCTGAAATAATAATTATTTTAGCATCGATGATTTCTTTTCAATCCAAACTCCCGCAAACGGGAACTACCATCTTTTCGGTGATGTCTTCGCTGGCGCAGCAGGCCGGTGCTATTAATTTATCGCAGGGTTTTCCGGATTTTGACTGCTCACCAGAACTTGTAGCATTAGTGCACCAAGCCATGCAGCAAGGCCAAAATCAATACGCACCGATGCAAGGCGTTTTAGCTTTGCGGGAAGCGATTTGTGCCAAAACCGAATCGCTTTACGGACAAATTTATCATCCCGAAAACGAAATTACCATTACGGCAGGCGGCACGCAGGCTATTTTTACGGCTATTTGCGCTACAATCAATCCAAATGATGAAGTCATAATTTTTGAGCCTGCTTATGATTGTTATGCGCCGGCCATTCAGCTAATGGGCGGCGTGGTGAAACGTATGGAACTGGAACCGCCTGATTATCGCATCAACTGGAACATGGTGCGCCGGTTGATTTCTTCCCGAACCAAAATGATCATCCTCAATTCTCCGCATAATCCAACAGGAACGGTTTTGCAGGAAGAAGATATCAAAGAACTGATCACGCTGACGCACAACACCGATATTTTGATTTTAAGCGATGAAGTTTACGAGCATATTATTTTTGACGGCCAGCAGCACCGCAGCATGGCGCGCTATCCGGAGCTGGCCGAACGCAGTCTGATCTGTGCTTCTTTTGGCAAGCTTTTTCACATAACCGGCTGGAAAGTAGGTTATTGCATGGCACCTTCTTGGCTAATGAACGAGTTTAGAAAGATTCATCAATTTAACGTATTTTCGGTAAATACGCCGGTTCAGGTTGCACTTGCCCAATTTATGCAGATAAAAGAAGCATACCTTGGTCTGGCAGATTTTTATCAGCAGAAACGGGATTTTTTCCGTGCCGGATTGGAAAATTCGCGTTTAAAACTGCTGCCTTGTGCCGGTTCCTATTTTCAATCGGTTAATTACAGTCATATTTCGGAAGAAAATGATTTATTTTTTGCCAAACGCCTGATCACAGAAGTTGGCGTGGCGGCCGTACCTAATTCTGCTTTCTATTCTAAAAAAACTGATTTTGGCATCTTGCGTTTCTGCTTTGCCAAAAAACAAGAAACGCTGGAAAAAGCCGTTGAACAATTGTTAAAGGTTTGATCCTGTTTATTTTATCAGCCCACATTATTGATGAAACGTTATGGAAAATTTAAAAGTAACTACCTTCCAGGGATATTTATTTTGGGAGAATATTGATCAAAACCTGAAAAATATTGCGCTGCGTTTATCGTCGGGCATTCGGGAACATACAGATCTGATTATTTTGCCGGAAATGTTTAACACTGGTTTTACCATGAATACTTCGCTGGCCGAAGAAATGAACGGTAAAACAATGATTTGGATGATGCAAATTGCCCAGAAATATAAATGTGTGATTACGGGCAGTTTAATGATCCGGGAAAATGGCAACTTTTATAACCGGCTGATTTGGATGCTGCCAGACGGAAGTTTTTCGCAATACAACAAGCACCATTTGTTTGCAATGGGCAAGGAACACGAAACGTTTACGGCCGGAACTGACCGTTTGATTGTGGAACTGAAAGGCTGGAAAATTTGTCCGATGGTTTGTTATGATCTGCGCTTTCCGGTGTGGACGAGAAACCTCGATGCAGCCTACGATCTGCTGATTATCGTGGCCAACTGGCCAGAAAAACGTGCTTTGCATTGGCGCACTTTGATTCCGGCGCGTGCGGTAGAAAATCAGGCTTATGTTATTGCAGTAAACCGCGTTGGTTATGATGGCAATGAGGTTTACCATTCCGGTGATTCCTCCTGCATTGATCCAAACGGAAAAGTAATTTATTACAAGCGCGATGAAGAAGATGTTTATACGTTTTCGGTTTCTGCGGAGGAATTGCTCAAAAACCGTCGTTATTTTCCGTTTTTGCAAGATGCGGATCGGTTTGAATTGAAAGCCTCTGCACCAAATCAAGCTTGAATATTTTAGTTCAATTTATTTTTTGGAGAAAATTTAGGAGTAATTGGCACCAAAAAATAGGTGATAAAAACAGTATCAGCTTAATTAAATCAACCTAAAACCCGTTGCCGTAAATGCCCGTAAACGTTTATCAACATAAAACTTGCAGTGCTGCAAAAAAACTAGCTAAGTTTACGGCCTGAATGGAAATAGAGCATTATAATTTAACAACAAGTTCGTACAAACAGAAATGGGTGGACGAATGGAAGTTGTTGGCTTTTAGAAAACGCCTGTTTGCGGTGCTTTTTACGCTGCTTTTAGTGGTGCTGATTAATCCGATTTTTTTCGATCATATTCAGCATAGAAACGGCATCGAACTAAATGATTGGCTGCTTAATTTCATACCGCAGTATGATGTTTCTGTTCCGGTTTTTTGCATTTTATGGAGCGTTGTAATTTTGGCTTTATGGCGAGCAGTGCAGGAACCGCGTTTTTTAATCATTTTCGGCTGGACGTATTTGCTACTGGCCGTTTCGCGCATAATCAGCATCAGTCTGGTTCCACTTAATTTGCCTAAAGGATTGATCAGTTTACATGATCCGATAATCAATATATTTTACGGCAACCATTTGATTACCAAAGACTTATTTTATTCCGGCCACACTGCAACCATGTTTCTGGTGTTTTTATGCCTCAAAAATAAGTATGACAAAGCTTTTGCACTTTTGGCCACCATTGCCATTGCCATTTTACTGCTGATACAACACGCACATTATACCATAGATGTTGTTGCTGCGCCGTTTTTTACCTATCTGTTGTACACGCTCTCCAAAAAAATAACGGCATATTAACACTGTTTTTATCGGTATCTTTTCAAAGATGAATGTAAAAATAACATGATGGAAACGCAGATTTAACACGATAAATCATTTTTAAGTAGATTTGGAGCCTTAATTGAACCAACTGGGTTTAAACGATATTATTCGTTTTCGTCAAAACCTTTTTTGCTTTTTAAGCTTATCTTACACGAACAAAATGGTCAAACTTAAAAGTCCGGATTTTACACTTGGAGAAAAATTAACGGCTGAACAGCTGGATTTTTTTGATAAGAATGGTGTTATCGTTTTTAGAAATTTTATTACTAAAAGAACAGTTGAAGATCTTTTAACTGAAATAAATGCACTACAGGCAACCTGGATTGCAGAAAGACGTGAAAAAGTAAACGGTACACCACTGAAATTTGGCAAAGATGAAAATGGCCACAAAATTGTCCAGCGCTTTTGTTTTTCATCCCTGCATAACCAGGTTTTGCATGAGTTTCTGCAAGATCCGCGCTTTCAGGCTCTGCCGGAACTAGTTGCGCCTTTTGAAGGCCGGATTGGGGAAAACGAAAAAGACGGACTGGTTATTAATCAATATATTAAAACGCCCGACAGCAGTTTTTCGCAAATGGGCTGGCATACCGATGCTCCGCGGGATATTTTTCTAGGACAAAAAATTATGCCGATGCTTAACGTAGGCATTCATCTGGACGATTGTCTGGCAGAAAACGGCGGTTTGCGTTTTTTAACCGGTACACACAAACAAGGTATTTTAAAGTTGCTTTTCGCCAAAAAGTATTTTGTGGATAACAATCCTGATCCGCAGGAAACCGGACTGGATATCCAGGCCGGAGATTTAACCATTCATGATGGCCGGCTTTGGCACCGCGTGCAGCAATCGCCTTATACTGGTTTAAAAAGCAGGCGGCGCGTAATGTATATCCCAATTATCACCGGAAAAACAATTTTAAAACACGAAAACAGCAAAACTCCTTTTTACCATCATTTCATTTCTAAAGTGAAGTTTTAATACCTTGATTTTACCTGAATGGCTGGCTAAAACCAGCCATTTTAATTTGATACAACTATGGCTTACGCATTAATAACCGGCGCCAGCAAAGGCATTGGCAAAGCAATTGCAACAGAACTGGCTTCGCGAAAAACAGATTTGCTGCTAGTGGCACGCTCTGCCGAAAACCTGAAAGTTTTAGCTGAGGAACTTCATGAAAAATATGCGGTAAAAACAGCATTCCTGGCTATTGATTTATCTGCGGAAAACGCTGTAAAACAGGTTTTTAACTGGTGTTTGAAAGAAAACTTCAGCATAAATATTTTGGTAAATAATGCCGGTTATGGTTTAAGCGGAAATTTTGATAAATATAAACTGGAAGAAAACCTGAACATGCTACAGCTGAACATGCTGGTTCCGGTAGAATTAACGCAGCTGTTTTTGCCCCAGCTTTTAAGTCAGCCTAAAGCTTATATTTTAAATACGGCAAGTTCTGCGGCTTACCAATCCGTTCCTGGTTTGGCTTTGTATGCAGCATCCAAATCATTTTTGCTGAGTTTTAGCCGCGGTTTGCATCAGGAACTAAAAAGCAAAAATGTATCGGTTACTTGCCTTTCGCCAGGCGCAACGGATACCGATTTTGTGGTTCGGGCGCAGCTTGGTCCGAAAGGATTAAAAGCAGCCAATCAGGTAAATATGACGCCGGAAGCAGTTGCCAAAATTGCGGTAAAAGCCATGTTTAAAGGTAAAGCAGAAGTGATTGCCGGAGCAATTAATAAACTAAGTGCTTTTGCATCGTGGTTATTACCCAAAAGTTTTGTTGAACGTACGGCTATGAAAATTTATCAGTAATCGGTTGTTGGTTTGATCTTTCCCAACTTCCGAACTTTTCCAGGTTTCGGACTATTTCTAATGCTTCTTTTATCGTACATTTTTCAGAAACAAGTTTAAGGTTGATGCGTTCTTCTCAAACATAATCTAAAACGTATTTTTATGAGCCAGTATGAGAACGATACTTTGAATCATCAAACCGATGGTTCAAACAATACACCAAATCAAAATAAAGTAGTTTGGGATGGCGGAACATATAGTGACAAGCCGACTACAGAAAATGATGTGCAGCAAAACGATGATGAAGCACATGGTGATCACGGCACAACAACCATGACTCCGACTAATGATTTGCCTCGCGAATCTAACGAAAGCAGCAGTTTTGATGCTGATGACGATGAGGATTTTGATGATACCGTTGGCGAAGATGACTTAGATGATGAAGATGGTTTTAATGCCAACAGTGATGACCCAACCGAACGTGAGCTAACTAAAACATGGATGGGCAATGAAAAATCTGTACATGAAGCGGAAGCAAAAGGGTTAGAAGGCGAACCAATGGGCGGACACAATTTTGGCACATCAGAACTGGAGCAAAAAAATAACCGCGATGCAAGCGACAGCGAACACCACAGTTTAGGTTTGGGAAATTCTGCCTTAAACCAACCAAGTGAAGAAATTTCTAATCCGCCGGAAATTGAAGATGGCGGAGAGCACCCGGATCGCAAAAAAACTGTTGATTAATTTTATTTAGAAATAATAATCCACAAAAAAGCAGTGCTAAAAATAGCATTGCTTTTTTTGTGATCGTACTTTTCCTTTTTAAAAAAGCTAACCTTCCCAATTATCCAGTAATCTGCGGATCAGCACAATCTGGCCGGTATGATAACTGATATGATCAATAATCAGTACTGTTTCCCGCAACAGATTCTGACCATCGCCATGCGCAAAAGGCTGTAACAAATCCGTGTTTGGATCAACTAATAAAGCTGTAAAATCTGCCAGGCTATTTTTAATTTCAGTCAATGTATTTTCCCATTCCTGCTCATTTGCTGGTGCTGGTTTTTCGGGCCAATAATCTTTTGGCCAATTTAATAATTTGTAATTTTTATTCTCCGAAAAATCCAGAATATCCTGTTGTGCAATTTGCAAATGCTTTACCAATTGCCAGATGGTGTAAGGCAAATGCGGTAATTTAATGCCACGACTTTCAGCATCAAGTCCGTTTAAAGCAACATCCAAATTTGCACGTGCATTGCTTTTTTGCAGGAGTTGAGCCAGGTTTTGTTTAAAAGATTGATCTTTCATTTATGATGCTTTTTTTAGAAGATAAACTTCAAAATAATGATAATGGTTTTGGTATAAACTTCGGTCGTTTCATCTCCAAACCCAACTCCGCATTTAGCCTTTTAATAAAATAATCTACCATTTTAGGTTCGGCAATGGTTTGCTGCAAATGCACAAACAAATACAAAGCTTTTAAGCCTTGCTGCTGCCAGTTTGTAATGCGCGTTATCCAGGCATCGGCGCGTTTTTGGCTGAGTTCCGGCAACTCATTATTTCCCACAAAACGAATAAATGCTGATGGCACAGGCAAATACATGTGTGCCACATCGCGTCGGCCGGCCACATCGGTAATTACGGCACCAATATTTAAACTGCGAAACAGGGCAAACACTCGCTCTTTTAGTTGCTGATCAGAAAACCAGCGTTCGTGCCGCAACTCTACAAAAACCGGAATATTTTTGGGCAATTGTTGCAGATACGCTTCCAGTTCGGCAAAACGTTCTGGACCGAAATAATCGCTCAACTGCAAAAAAAGCGGACCTAATTTTTCATCAAAAGCCTGCACATTTTCATAAAAAACTTTTGTTAAATCCTGTGTGCCGTACAAAGATTGCGCATGACTTATTTGCTTCGGAAACTTCGGGCAAAATAAAAAATCAGGATTCGCCGCTACTCTTTCTCTCCATTTTGTCAGCGTTTCTGCTGGATAAATCTGGTAAAATGTCGCGTTCAGTTCCATCATAGTAAACTGTTGCGCGTACGCTTCCCAAAATTTGGTTTCTTTAGTGCCTTCAGGGTAAATTTCGCCTACCCAATCCTTCGTTCCCCACGTAACGCAACCTACATGAACTTTTAGTTTTTGCTGAGTTGGATTACGTTTAAACGTATCCTGATTAAAAGCCGGATCAGCAGGTAAAGTAAAATCCGTTGCAGCAACTTCGTGCAGCGCTATTTTTCCAAATTCCATTCTTCAAAATAAGCAAATGCTTCTTTTACCAGGTAAATTTTGGTGAGATAATTATTAGTTTTTACTAAAACGCTACAAAGATTTTCGCAACGTTAACGTAAACGGTACTTCTACATGTCGTGGCGAATTTTCCAAAATCATTTGTGCAGCCAGCGTGCCCATTTCTTTAAAGTCAGTAGAAATGGTCGTAATTCCGTTTAAAATAATCTTTTTTAAAGGCGTTTCATTATAAGAAATCACGCCAATTTGCTTCCCAATTTTAAGTTCGATAAAATGATCTTCTCAATCAAAACCACTAAATCATTCTCCATCAGGTTGATATAAGCCACACCTTCCTGCAACTCTTCTTCCGCCAATGAACTGATGACTTTGTGTGTAAAAGCATATTGCTGACAAAACCGACTAAATCCTTTAATAATTTCTTTCGGAAAATAACTGTCTTTCGGAAAAATCAGCTTAATCGTATGGTATTTGCTCAGCTGTTCGCGTGCCAAATCCAGCGTAACATAAATATCTTTTTCAAAATTTTCGTAAGCAGCCGCATATTCACCATCAACACCCGGAATTTTTTTATCCAGCAAAACCAGCTTTTCCTTCGGGATGAGGTTGATTACATCCGAAGCATTTTCGCCGCCTTCAATAAAATGCGGAATAATAACAAAGTGCGAATACTGATCTTTTTTGTTGATTACCAGCTTTTTAAACAGTGCGAAATCATTGTTGTAGATGTAAAAATCTACCGCAACATTCTCGCCAATGGCAGAGATAAAAGAATCATAAACAATTTTTTTGTGCGAACTCAGCTTATTAAAAAGCAAACATATTTTTAACGTTTGTCTGAAATCCGTGCTGATAATATAATAACCTTTACCAGGAATGGAGCCTAAAACGCCTAACTTTTTTAAGTATTTATAGCCTTTTTCGGCCGTATCACGCGAGATTTCCAGCTCATAACTCAACTCATTAATGGATGGCAGCAAATCATCTTTCTGGATTTTTCCGGTTTCAATTGCGGTTAAAATTGAGTTGGTTAACTGCAAATATTTAGGCGTGGTAGAATATTCATCAATTTTAATAAATGTAAAAAACTTAATGGGTCTCATCCGGCATAAATTTGGCATTAAAACTACAATAATAATTATTGATTAATCATAGAAAATTAGGGTATCCGGGCCA
>JBPBQN010000171.1:0-20597 GCA_050954865.1 Janthinobacterium lividum
GTCCAGCCGATGATATGATAATAGATTTCTTTCTTCTTCATGATGGACTAAATTAAATCAAAATCACACTTGAGCTTAAAAATTTATCCCAACACCTTGTTTTTTGATGCGAACCGGAAGAATCAGGCTGATGCTTCTTTTATCGACCTTTTTTCGGGCTAGGATAGTATTCCGGGTGGTTGGTATCAATTTATTTCAGGCAGATTTTGGTTAATGCACATTTGGATCATCAACCAAAAACACTCATGAAAACGCTTTACACTTTTTTACTTTTGCTGATCTGCGGAAATACTTTCGCTCAAAACGGAATCATCTCCGGAAAAATCCTCGACCAAAAACAACAGCCAATAACTGGCGCTTCTGTTTTGCTGCTTCATTTACCGGATTCGGCTAAAGTTGCTGGCCAATCGATTGATGAAAACGGCGCATATCGTTTCAAGAATAGTAAATATGGAAAATATATAGTAAAAATAGTAGAAATTAGTTTTATTACTAATTATAGTAAAACGTTTGATTTTACAGGATCGAATATAGATTTGCCGGTTTCTGTTTTGGTGGAGAAAAAAAACACGCTAAAAGAAGTAACAGTTTCATCAACCATTCCGCCAATGGAGCAAAAAAGTGATCGTTTGGTGGTAAACGTGGAGAAGCTGAGTACTACCGGTGATAACGTTTTGGAAGTTTTGAAGAAAGCGCCCGGTATCCGTTTGAATAAAGACGATAACATTTTGTACCGGAATAATGGCAGCGTGGTGGGGCTGATTGACGGTCGCCGTACATATATGAGTGGTGCCGAGCTAAGCAACTATTTAAAAACTTTGCCCGGAAACGCGTTGAGCAAAGTAGAACTGATCCCAAATCCGCCGGGAAATTATGATGCAGAAGGAACGGCCGGGATGATCAATATCATTTTAAAACACACTAAATTGCAAGGTTACAGCGGCACGGCCAACGCGAATGTAGGTTATGGCAAATACATCAAAACTTATGGCGGATTGAACCTGAATTACAACACTGGAAAATTCAGCCTGTTTACCCGCGTAAATTCTGGTTATTATAACTCGTATAATAAATTAACATTGAGCCGGCAAATTGGCAGCGATTTATACAATCAATATAATCTTTGGCGGCCCAAAACGGTTTCGACCAGCTACACTTTGGGAACCGATTTTTATGCCAGTAAAAAAAGCACGTTTGGTTTGATGTTTAAAGGTTACAACAACCCAACCAATGCGCAATTTACCAGCATGAGCAACACATTAAATAATTTGGGCGAACAAACCGGAAGTGTGACCGGCCTCAATCCGCAGAAAACCAATACGGGCACTTACAGTTTAAACCTGAATTATAGTTTGGCTTTGGATACAACCGGCCAAAAACTGAGTTTTGATGCGGATTACGTGCACAGTAATTCTGCCAATAATGAAAATTATACCAACACTTATTATAATGGAAACGGTGCTTTAATCGGCAATCCGGTTTATTTGCAAAGTGATGCACCGGTTAATTACAACATTAAATCTATCAAAGCAGATTATATTTTACCGCTCAAAAAAAACCTGAAGTTTGAAGCCGGTTTAAAAAGCAGCATTGTAAATATGCATGCCATTATTGCTTTTGATTCGTTGAAAACAGCAGGTTACCTCCTCGACCCAAAGCGCAGCAATGATTTTGTATATGATGAGAATATCAATGCGGCTTATGCAACGCTGAGCAAAACCTTCAACCCACAACTGGATGTTAAAGCGAGTTTGCGTACCGAACAAACGGTTTCTACGGCCAATTCTGTTTCCAGAAACGAAGTGGTTAAACGCAATTACTGGCAGTTGTTTCTGAGTGCTTTTGTAACTTATAAAGTTGATGCAGATAACCAATTGAATGCTTCTTTTAGTCGGCGAATTAGTCGGCCAGGTTACAGCAACTTCTTCCGGCACGTTCAATCTCAAAAAATGGTGGAATGTTACTGCGGAAGTGGATGCTTCTTTTAACAAGGTAAATACGGTGGTTAGCGGAAATCCGTTTGAGAGCAGTCGTTTTGCCTGGGATGCCAATTTGGATCAGACATTTTTTCTACCTAAAAACTTTAAATTTCAGATAACGGCTAACTACGAATTGCCATCGATCAATGGTTTGGCAAAAACGTTGTCTTCTTCGGAAGTTGATGCCGGCCTGAATAAAACTTTTCTGGATAAAAAGATGACGATCAGTTTTAAAGTCGGTGATATTTTCTTTCAGAGCCGTTACCACAGTATTTTGGAATACAACAACGTAAATATGCGCTGGAGTAACGAGTATGAAAGTCGCCGTTTTACCTTAGGTTTAACTTATAACTTCGGAAATACCAAGCTAAAAACAGCACGCACGCGCCAAAATGGTAGCAAAGACGAGGAAGGCCGAATGTAATTTTATAGTTTAGGTTGATTGTGAAATCTTCTTTAGCAGTTTATTGTTGCCGAAGAAGATTCTTACTATTGAAAGGTAATGCTGTTTTTATTGATATAAATTTCCTGTTCTTCCGCAGAAAAAACCTTTAAATAGGCTATCTTTGACTTCAGCTTTTTGAAAAAGCCCGGGTGGCGAAATTGGTAGACGCACCACTTTGAGGGGGTGGCGTCCGAAAGGATGTAGCGGTTCGAATCCGCTTCCGGGCACAAAACTCAGGTTACAGTTCCAGTTGCAAACCGTCGTAAGCCAACTGAATATGAGGCGGCAATTCCGCAGAAACATCCTGATATTTTCCTAAACGATGGCCAATGTGCGTAAAATAAGTCATCTCTGCTCCTATTTTATTGGCAAAAGTAATTGCTTCACTTAAAGTAAAATGCGAAATGTGTTTTTCGCGCTGTAAAGCATTCACCACCAAAGTTTTACTGCCTTTTATTTTTTCAACTTCTGTTTCCGATATTGTTTTTGCATCTGTAATATAAGTAAAACCGTGGATGCGGAAACCCAAAATCGGCAGCTTGTAATGTAAAACTTCTATCGGCACAAACGGAATACCGGCAGCTGTAAAAGGCTTTGAATCAATGGTTTTTAAATTGATTTGTGGGATGCCGGGATATTTGAAATCAGTAAAAATATAGGAAAACTCACGTTTTAAAGCGGCTTGCACACGCAAATCAGCATAAACATCTACAGCCGCATTTTGAAAATAATTGAAAGCGCGAATATCATCCAAACCGGCAATATGATCTTTATGTTCGTGCGTAAAAACCACGGCTTCCAGATGTTTTACCTTTGAGCGGAGCATTTGGTAACGAAAATCCGGCCCGCTGTCAATCACTACGTTTTTGCCATTTTCTTCAACTAAAATAGAAGATCGCAAGCGGTTATCACGCGGATCATCCGAAATGCAAACTGCACAGCCACAGGCAATCATGGGCACGCCCTGCGAAGTTCCGGTTCCTAAAAAAGTAATGCGCACGGTAAATATTTAGATAAGAAAATTTAATGAAATCGTTAAGACAAAATTTAGGCCGGTAAAAGAAGCATCCTGATTTTAGCGTAAATCTACCACTTCTGCACCAGGATAATTTTTTTTGTTGAAGCCAAAAACTGCATCAGAACCTGTATAATTTGTAGCCGCCGAACTTAAAATATACGTGTAATGACTGCCATTTTTATCATAAATGCTTGCGCTGAAAATTCGGTTTTGTGCTTTGCTGATCAACAATCTGACTTTAAAAAATGGTTTTTTGCTGTCCACCGGCGTTAAATCAATTTGCTGGTAAATCTGGCCTTGCTGCTTTATTTCGCCAGTAAATAAGTATTTGTAGCCTTTCTCGTAAATGGTAAAAACCTGCGCCGGATTTAAAGATTGCGCGCTGTTATCGGCATCATTAATTTGCACTTCGTTGTCTTTTTTCTCGTAAGTCCATTGTGTTTTGCCATCA
Organism: Janthinobacterium lividum; assembly: GCA_050954865.1. GTDB lineage: Bacteria > Bacteroidota > Bacteroidia > Sphingobacteriales > Sphingobacteriaceae > Mucilaginibacter_A. The sequence goes on from JBPBQN010000171.1 coordinate 3,894, forward strand.
CTGATGATTTCCTGTTCCACCGTTTTTGTAGCACCAGAACCGCTGTAAATGGTTAAATGAAACTTGTTTGTTTTCGGACTGGCCAGGATCATGCCGCTTTGTTTATAGCTTTTTATGTTTTCCTGCGGATTATCCAGCACGTAACTAAAATCAGATTTAATGGCCGAAAACGATTTGTATTTTTTGCTCACACCATCCAAAATTGTTTTCGCTTTCGGATCGTTTTGGGCTATTGCTGCCGAAATTCCTACCGAAAAAAGCAAGGTAAAAACAGCTATATTTTTTAAAATCATAAACTTATTTTGAATTGATGGTACTTAAAAACTGCCCTAGCGCGTAGTCATCCGGCAGTAAAACTTCGCGGGCTTTGCTTCCTTCAAACGGACCAACTACGCCTGCCGCTTCCAACTGGTCAATAATTCGGCCAGCGCGATTATAACCCAGCTTCAATTTCCGTTGGATAAGCGAAGTTGAACCTTGCTGGTGCATCACAATCAATTTGGCAGCTTCTTCAAAAAGCGGATCACGATCACTCGCATCAAATTCTTTCTGATTACTTTCTCCGTTTTCGCTCACAAATTCAGGCAGTAAAAATGCGGAAGGATAACCGCGCTGATTACCGATAAAATCCGAAACTTTTTCTACTTCCGGCGTATCTACAAACGGGCATTGCAAACGGATCAAATCATTTCCGGTAGATAAAAGCATATCGCCACGACCAATCAGCTGATCTGCGCCACCTGCATCCAGAATCGTTCGCGAATCAATTTTTGATAAAACCCGGAAAGCCAGCCGCGCCGGAAAGTTGGCCTTGATTGTACCCGTAATAATATTAACCGATGGCCGTTGCGTGGCAATTACCAAATGGATACCAACCGCACGCGCCAGCTGCGCCAAACGGGCAATCGGCGTTTCCACTTCTTTACCGGCCGTCATCATCAAATCGGCAAATTCATCCACAATCAGCACGATAAACGGCAGGAAACGATGGCCTTCAGTTGGTATTAATTTGCGGTTAACAAACTTCAAATTGTATTCTTTCAGGTTCCGAACCTGCGCATCTTTCAGTAAATCATAACGCTGATCCATTTCAATACAAAGCGAATTGAGCGTGTTGATTACTTTTTTGGTATCAGTGATAATAGCATCAGCTTCATCCGGCAATTTTGCTAAAAAGTGGCGTTCAATCTTGCGGAACAAAGTCAGTTCCACTTTCTTCGGATCAACCAAAACAAATTTAAGCTGAGACGGATGCTTGTTGTACAGCAGCGAAACCAAAATAGCGTTGATACCAACCGATTTACCCTGACCAGTTGCACCAGCCACCAGCAAATGCGGCATTTTGGCCAGATCGGCAATATACACTTCGTTGGAAATGGTTTTGCCCAGCGCAATCGGCAAATCCATCGTGGTGTTCTGGAATTTTTCGGTTTCCAAAATCGAGCGCATGGAAACAACTTCCGGATGCTGGTTTGGCACCTCGATTCCGATAGTTCCTTTTCCAGGCATTGGCGCAATGATACGAATACCTAACGCAGCCAGACTTAGCGCAATATCATCTTCCAGGTTTTTGATTTTGGAGATACGAACGCCTGGTGCCGGAATAATTTCGTACAGCGTTACCGTTGGCCCAACCGTTGCTTTAATTTTATCAATTTCAATGTTGTAATGGTTCAGCGTTTCAACAATCTTATCTTTATTGGCTTCCAATTCTTCGTTGCTTACCTGGATTTTGTTGGTACCGTGTTTTTCAAGTAAATCAATGGTCGGTTTTTTGTAGGAAGCCAGATCCAGTTCCGGATCGTACAAACCAAATTCTTCAACAAGCTTATTTGCAGTTACTTCTACTGTTGGAGCGGCAACTGTAAATTCAGGTTCATGGTTGAAAATTTCTTCTTCATCCTCAAATTCAGGTTCCGGAGTTAAAGTTATCGGTTGGAAAACTTCTGTTAACGGAATTGATTTTGGCGTATTCACCGGTTCGTTAACTGCTTTTTTCTGAATTTTAAACTCGTAATTATCAGCCACAATTTCTTCCTGCAATGCTGTTTTTACCGGGTAATTTTGGGTAAATTTTGCTGTTGAAACAACTAAAGGTTCATCCTCTTCATCTGCTAAAACAGTATTTGCCGTAAAGTTTTGTGACATTCTTGGAAGCGGAATTTCTGGTTCTTCTTCCGGAACCAATACTGTTTTTACCGGATAATTTTGGGCGAACTTTGCGCCTGCAACACTTTCTTCTTCTGTCAGCGGAACTTCACCCGGCTCGGTAGCTAATTTTAATTTTCGTTCCGGAAGTTTAAAATCGATGTTGTAAACGATGATTAAAAAGCTCAAAGCTGCAAAAATCAGCAATCCGGCAACTCCGGCGGCACCAATTTGTGCTTCCAATAATCGGTTCGTCCAAAAGCCAAATTCGCCTTCCAGATAATGTGGCGAATCCGTCATCCAGCTATGAAAAAATCCTATCGCAACAGAGAAAAAAAGTAAACTGAAAAAAGCATAGCCCAACGTTTTTCCAAGGGCAAAAAGCTTTACTTTAAATAATAACCGGTAGCCAATCACCAAAAAAACAGCTACAAAAACGAAGGAAGCCACACCAAACCATTCGTAAATAAACTGGTGCGACAGCAACGCGCCCAATTTTCCCAGCCAGTTTTGCACAATCGGACTGGTTACGCCGCTGTCTTGCAGTTCCTGCGGCGTTTTCCAGAAGTTGCTCCAACCGCCGTTAGCTTCCAGCACGTAACTCTGGTCATCCTGCCAAGTAAATAAATAAGAAGTAAAGGCGATTAAAAAGTACAGGCAAATAATCAAAAAAAACAAGCCCGTAATTTTTACAATCCGGCCATCTTCCAAATTAAAAGCAGGCAGTTCGGGCCTGGCTTTTTTGTTTTTGGGGAACATAAACGGTGCCCCGGATTTATTTTCTTCCTTAAAATTAGAATTTTTAAACTGATTTCCTTTAGGAGGCATTTACGGTCAACAAATTAATTTTGCACAACAAAGTTAAATATTTGGAAGCAGAAGCATACATCTTTAAGTTTTAATTAAACCGAAGAAAGGTGCCTGATGCGAATTTTTATCAATTGTTGTCAAACGGTTTTTAGATGCTTCTTTTACGCATGAAATTTAATTAAGATATTTTAAAGATCGGTTACGCGACTGCCGGCACGTTTGATGTAATGCCGTAAATCAAGTACAATACCTGCAAAAAAGTAAAATATCAGCGGAAAACCAACTGCCAGAAAAGAAGAATAGATAAAAAACAAACGGATTTTGGCCATCGAAATATGAAAACGTTCGCCCAGATACGTGCAAACACCAAAAGAATAACGTTCAAAAAAGGTTAACATCCGTTGCAGCATAATCGTTCGTTTTTAAAAGTTTATGGCCAATTGCGCATTCGAGGCAGCGTTTTTTATCGCAAAACTCATTTTTTAATTCGATCAAAGCCTGAGAATTTGCTGCAGAACTTACTTTTATTCCTGCTGATATAAAATTACTGATTATAATATTGCTTTCGCAAGGCAAATTTTCTAATAAATGCAAAGCTTTATGGCGATGTATTTCGACTTGATTTTCATTTCCGAAAGCAAAAAGAAAAACAGCAACAGTATTGATCAGAATATTTTCTACGGATGATGTGCCCAACGTTTTTAGAATTGGTTTAGAAGATTTGCCGAACTGATAATGTTCCAGCCAGTAAGCCGACGGATTTATGCCGATAAAAGAAGCATCGATATTTTTAACGTTTTCTGTTTGAATGATCTCTGCCAGAAAACGATTATTCCGGTACATCAGCGCGGCAAATTGTGCCAGTCGAACGGTTGGAAAATTGGAAGGCCGCAAGCGCAGAAACTTCCACAGATGTTTTTCCAGCGGAAGTAAATTGTATTTCTGTTGCAGAAACTGATACTCTTTTTGCAGCGATAAAAAATACGGATCATCTGATTCATCCTCCAAAAAACCAGCCTGACCAAAAACCAAAGCTTCTGTTTGCAATAAATTAAAGCTGTGTTTGGATAAAATTTGCAGCGGCAAAGATTTCGCCAGTAACTCAAATGGCAAGGCGTTCACTTTAAAACCGAAATTTGCAGCCAGTAACTGATAAAACGTTTCTTCCCAATTGCCTTTTTGCTGCCTTAAAACTGTTTTTACTTTGGCTGATTTTTCTTCCAGTCGCTGGATCAGCATCCGATCGAGCCAGGTTTGTATGGTTAATTCATCAACAAAACGAATGGTTTTTTCGCAGGGAAAATTAGTTTGTTCGGCAAATATCAGGTTTTGGTAGCGAAGTAAAAGCTGATCTGTAATCCGGTTTTCCAAAACCAAAACCGGCATTTTTAAACATGCTTCGTTCCAAATTTCCTGATCGTTTTTGTAAACAACGTGCAGGATAACATTATTATAAGATGGATCTTGGCTGTGATGATGGCGCATCCAATCGGAAGCGCGAATGTGGATTTCTACGTTTCCAACCCAAAGTGTATCGTTAATTCTGATTTTTGCCTGCTGAAAATCCGGACCGGCGTGCTGGTGATGAAATCCCGGTGAAATTATTTGTAACGGCTGATAATCGGCAGTAACCAGTTCCTGTTTTTGATATAAACTAAACTTCCAGATGTAATGTAAAAAATCCTCAGCAAAAACCATTCAAAGCATTTTATTTCTTTAAATGTATATAAATTATTTAATAGTTAATAATACTTCTTTTATTAGGTAAAAACTGTTAACCATTTTTGATCATGATGGATTCTACCACTTTTACAACATCTTTACACATATCTGTAGCCGTTTCCAGTCCGAGTAAAATTTCCTGATATTTTATCATCTGGATCGGATCTTTTTCATTCTCAAATAAATCAGCAACAGCCTGATTATAAACGTGATCTGCTTTGTTTTCGAGCGCATAAATAGCATCACAATACGTTGTTATGGCTTCTACATTTTCAATATCTTTCAGCTCGTTGATCAAATTTTGCACTTCGAAAGCAGCTTCCAGAATCAACTCGGCCAGCACTTTCATCGGTTTGGTAAACTCCATCAATCCGTACAAAAACATGCGGTTGGCAGATTCGTGGATGTAATCGGCCACATCATCAATGGAAGACGTAAGCGCGTGGATATCTTCCCGGTCAAAAGGCGTGATAAAATTTTTGCTCAATTCTACATTAATATGATGCGTGATGTCATCGCCGATATTTTCCAGCCGGTCTATTTTTTGAAAAAGATCTTTTGTATTGATTGGCGCCGGGTCGTTCAGTTCTTTTTTAAGCATTTCGGCCATGGTAACTACGTTTTGCGTAGCGTGATCAAGTAGCGGAAAAAATAGTTTTTTCCCTTTCGGCGTGAAATAATCTATCAACGTGCTGAACATATTTTTAAATTTAATTGGATTAAAGATAATACCGATATGTTAAGAAATTGTTAAGCAATTACTAACATCAATTTTAAATTCATAAAATTTGACAAATTTTAGGTGGTAAAAACAGCATCTTGTTAGAAATTTTAAAACAATAAAGTTGTTACAAAGTACTTACAATTGCAGGGTTATATTTGCAAGGTTAGAAAGCACATACAGCCGGTACAAATTTAAAATCTACTTTCTAACCGTTTTTTGTACCCTGATTCATATCATCATAACTGCTCATGTTCCATAGAACTGTTTTTCGCCAAGGGTTATGCTTGATGTTTCTATTAAGCACCTGTAATGCTGTTTTTGCACAGCAAAAAATTTTAACTTTAAAAGAAGCCGTGCAAAACGCACTGCAAAATTATGGCACAATCAAAGCAAAGGCTAATTACGTCAAAGCTTCTACCGCGTTGGTTAAGGAAGCTAAGCGGGAGTATCTGCCCAATTTAAATGTTACGGCACAAAATGATTTCGGAACGGTAAATTCACAGTATGGGCCTTCATATGGATTTAACGGATATTCGGTTTCTTCCAGCGGACCGATTCTGACCGGCCAAAACTGGAATGCTGCTTTTGGCGGATTATATTTAGCCAATTTGAACTGGGATTTTTTCTCCTTCGGAAAAGCAAAAGAACGTGTAAAAGTTGCCCAAAGTCAGGTAACCTTAGATCAAAGTGATTTGGTGCAAGAGCAATTTCAGCAGGAAGTTCGGGTTTCCGGTGCTTATTTAAACTTGCTTGCATCGCAGCAATTGGGCGTTTCTCAGCAAAACAATTTAAAACGGGCGGTGGCTTTGCAAAAAGTAATTGTGGCCCGTGTAAAAAGTGGTTTGAACCCCGGTGTAGATTCTTCTTTGGCCAATGCAGAAGTGGCCAGCGCGCAAATTGCATTAACCAATGCGCAGGATGTGGTGCAACAGCAAGGAAATCAGTTGGCGCAATACACCACTTTGGTGCCGATTGATTTTGTGCTGGATAGCAGTTTTGTAAGCCAGATTCCTAAAACACTGGATACATCAACAGCTTTCAACCTCAAAAATCACCCTGTATTGTTGTATTATCAAAACCGGATTGGCATCAGTGCCGAACGCGAAAAGTATTACAGAACGTTTAGTTATCCAACTTTTTCGTTGTTCAATATTTTCCAAAGTAAAGGTTCGGGTTTTAACAGTTATACGTTGACGCAAACTTTGTACACGCAAAATTATTTCAGCGGCGTAAACCCTACCCGATCCAATTATTTGCTTGGTGTTGGTGTAAGCTGGAATCTGACTTCGCCTTTACGCGTACATGAGCAGGTTCGGGCACAAAAGTTTACTTCCGAAGGTTTGAGGAATGAGTACGACCTGGTGAACCAGCAATTATCAGCACAATTAATTCTATCGAAAACCAGGATTGAAAATGCTTTGAGAAACTATCAAGCTGCGCCAATCGGTTTAAAAGCGGCAACAGATGCTTTTAACCAGAAAACGGTTTTGTACCGAAACGGATTGGCCACGATTGTGGATGTTACGCAAGCTTTATACACCTTAAACCGGGCAGAAACTGATCGCGATATTGCCTACAATAATGTATGGCAGGCGTTGCTGTACAAGGCGGCGGCTACAGGCGATTTCGGAATATTTTTTAATGAATTTTAGCTTGCTGATCAAACAATCAGACAAAAAAATATAGGATAAAAACAGCATGGGATTAATTAGAAGTGCACTCAGGAAACCAATTACGATTTTGGTTATTGTTGCAGCCGTTTTCTTTTTTGGGTTGAATGCTGTACGAAATATTAAGATCGATATTTTCCCCGATCTTAACTTACCGGTAATTTATATTTCGCACCCTTTTGGCGGTTATACGCCAAACCAGATGGAAGCTTATTTTGGCAAGCAATATGTTAATCTTTTACTTTATGTTTCTGGTGTTAAAAGCATTGAAACAAAAAATATTACAGGTTTAACTTTGATCAAACTTACCTTTTACGAAGGTACCAATATGGCGCAGGCAGCTGCTGAAGTTACAGCTTTTGCCAACAGGGCACAGGCCATATTTCCGCCTGGCACGCAGCCTCCTTTTATCATCCGTTTTGATGCTTCTACGCTGCCGGTTGGGCAGCTTGTTCTAAGCAGTTCGAAACGTACAAATAACCAGTTGCTTGATCTGGCAAACGTGTACGTTCGTGCATCTTTTACTTCCGTTCCGGGCTTGATTTCGCCTGCTCCATTTGGTGGAAATAGCCGCACCGTAGTAATTAAGGTTGATCCTGAATTACTACGGTCGCACAATCTAACAGCAGATCAAATTGTTACAGCTATCCGGGATAATAACATCACCTCTCCTGCCGGAAACGTTCGGATTGGCGATCTTAATTACCTCACTCCAACCAACACTTCAATTAAAAACATTCCGGATTTTGCGAATATTCCGCTGTATAAAGGCGGTGTACAAAATCTGTTTTTGCGCGATGTGGCCACGGTGGAAGATGGTGCCGATATTACCAGCAGTTATGCTTTGGTAAACGGCAAACGTTCTGTTTATCTGCCCATTACTAAATCTGCTGATGCTTCTACCTGGGAAGTGGTACAAAATCTAAAAAAAGCATTGCCCCGTTTTCAGGCTTTGTTGCCGGATGATGTAAAGCTTTCTTACGAATTTGACCAATCGGTATACGTAATCAATGCTGTAAAAAGTTTAGTAACAGAAGGTGCAATTGGTGCGGTGCTGACGGGTTTGATGGTGCTCTTATTTTTAGGTGACCGGAGAGCAGCTTTGATCGTAATTTTTACCATTCCGATTTCCCTGATTTCCGGGGTAATGTTTTTGTACCTTTTCCATCAAACTATTAACATCATGACGCTGAGTGGTTTATCGCTGGCCATTGGTATTTTGGTTGATGAATCTACCGTAACCATCGAAAACATCCACCAGCATTTGGATATGGGCAAACCGAAATCATTGGCTATTTGGGATGCCTGTAAGGAAATTGCCTTTCCAAAATTGCTGATCTTGTTTTGTATTCTGGCCGTATTTGCGCCGGCTCTCACCATGAAAGGTATTCCGGGTGCTTTATTTTTACCGCTAGCGCTGGCCATCGGTTTTTCCATGATTACCTCCTATTTGCTGGCTCAAACTTTTGTGCCGATCATGGCCAACTGGATGATGAAAGCGCATGAGGATCACCCGAAAACACATTTTAATTTAGAAGAAGAAGCCGATACCTGGGATCAGAAAAAACACCTGCTAAAAGAAGCACAGCAAAACCCAACCCGTTTTGATAAATTTCGGGAAGGATATCTGCGCATGATGAACCGACTTTTTAATCAGCGTAAAATTGTTGTAAGCATTTATATAATTGGTGCTTTGGGCGTGGCGTTTCTTTTAATAACCACGATTGGCCGCGATGTATTACCGAAAGTGAACGGTGGCCAGTTTCAGGTACGTTTGCGCGCTCCCGACGGTACACGTTTAGAACGAACCGAAACCGATGTAGTAAAAACCCTGCACGTGCTGGAAGAACTGGTGGGCAAAAAAAATATCGCCGTAACGTCTGCCTTTGTGGGCCAGCACCCTTCCTCGTTTTCCACAAGTCCGATATATCTGTTCATGGCTGGTCCGCAGGAAGCTGTTCTACAGGTAAATCTTGCAGAAGATTACAAAGTTAATTTAGATGAGCTGAAAGAAAGATTTCGCCATAAGATGCGCACAGAGATGCCTGATGTAAAACTTTCATTTGAGCCGATAGAACTGACTGACAAAATATTAAGTCAGGGTTCGCCCACGCCGATTGAAGTGCGCGTTGCCGGCAAAAACAAACAGCAGAATGAGGTTTATGCCAATAAAGTAATTGCTAAATTAGAGAAAATCAAGTACTTGCGTGATATTCAATTAGGGCAAGCCATCCATTATCCGGCCATCGATATTGATATCGACCGCACACGCGCTTCGCAGCTTGGCGTTAGTGTTTCGGATATTTCACGCTCGCTTATTGCTTCCACTTCTTCCTCCAGATTTACCGAAAAAAATGTTTGGATGGATCCAAAAGTTGGTTTAGGATACAATGTTCAGGTGGAAGTACCGGAATATAAAATGGCGAGTATAAATGATATCAGCGAAATTTCTGTGCTTAATAATTCACCGCGACCAGTTTTGGGTGATGTGGCAAGTATTAAAATAGACACCACTTTGGGGGAAGATGATGATATTGGTGCATTGCCATATCTTTCGGTAACTGCCAACATAAATAAAATGGATTTGGGAACCGCAACGGATGATGTGCAGAAAGCTATAAAATCCATGGGCAAGTTTCCCCGTGGCGTAACCGTAGAAGTGAAAGGTTTGAGCGAAACTTTACTGGATACTTTAAGTAGTTTACAATCTGGTTTGCTTATAGCTATCGTGGTGATTTTTCTGATGCTGGCTGCTAATTTTCAATCTTTTAAAGTTTCTCTGGTAGTGCTTTCAACGGTTCCGGCGGTAATTGTTGGTTCACTGTTGTTGCTGGTGGTTACCGGTTCTACGCTCAACCTGCAATCGTATATGGGCATGATTATGTCTGTTGGTGTTTCCGTTTCTAACGCTGTTTTAATGGTTACCAATGCAGAACATTTGCGGATGCACAACGGCAATGCACTTGAATCTGCCCGGGAAGCTGCCTCATTACGTTTACGCCCAATTTTAATGACGAGTTTGGCCATGGTTGTTGGTATGATCCCGATGGCTTCCGGTTTAGGCGAAGGCGGCGATCAGGCATCACCTTTGGGCCGGGCGGTAATTGGCGGTTTAATTGCTTCTACATTTGCAGCATTGCTTATTTTACCATTGGTTTTTGCCTGGCTGCAAGGAAAAACCACAACAGAATCTGTTTCTTTAGATCCAGAAGATAAAGAAAGTAAACATTATATTCCATCGCTTTATGATAACCCAAGTATTCAAGAATAATCTTTTCAGAAGTCTGGTTTTTGTTTCCGCTTTAAGCACATTTAGTGCCTGTCATTCAAAATCTGGTGATGCTGATCAGCAGGACGATACTACGGCAGTAACAACTCTGGAAACCGTTCCACTTAAAAAAGGCGTATTATCCACAGATTTGGATATTCCCGGCGAACTGATTCCTTATCAGCAGGTAGATTTATATGCCAAAGAAAACAGCTTTGTTAAAAAAATTTTTGTAGATGTTGGTTCGGAAGTAAAGCAGGGACAGTTGCTGGTTTCGTTGGAAGCACCGGAAATCAATTCAAATATTGCTTCTGCAAAGTCAAAATTGCAATCGCAGGAGGCAATTTACACAGCCAGTAATTCTAATTATAACCGTTTGATTGAAACGGCTAAAACGCCCGGAACAATTTCCAAAAATGATATTGACCAGGCGGCTGCCCGAAAAAACTCCGATCAGGCAGAGTTAGAAGCCACAAAATCTGCTTATCAATCTGTAGCTGCAACCGGTTCATATTTAGATATACGTGCTCCTTTTAACGGTGTAATTACAACGCGTAACATTAATACGGGTGCTTATGTTGGTCCGTCTGGAAAAGGTTCTGATCTGCCGCTTTTTGTTTTACAAGAGCAAAAAAAATTGCGTTTAGTAATCTCTGTACCAGAAATTTATACCGGAATGCTGAAACAGAAAGATGAGGTTGGTTTTAGTGTGAAAGCGATACCTAATCAGCATTTTACAGCAAAGGTAAATCGTTTGGCCGGCTCGCTGGATGAGCGTTTGCGTTCTGAACGTTTAGAGATGGATGTTTATAATGATAATAAAAAACTATTGCCAGGAATGTATGCAGAAGTAAATATTCCAATGCCGGCTTCTGACAGTACATTTGTAATCCCTAAAACAGCTTTGGTTAGTTCAACAGAACGGGTTTTTGTGATCCGTGCAGTAAATCACAAAGCAGAATGGGTGGATGTGAAAAAAGGCCGGGAATCTGGCGATCAGGTAGAAATTTACGGTAAACTCAATGCTGGTGAGCCTTTGATAAAAGTAGCTACAGATGAAATCCGCGACGGATCAACTATTAAAACAAAATAGGTTTTTAACAATCTTTTAAACTAAAACAGCCTCTAAATTAGAGGCTGTTTTAGTTTGTACACCCATCAGGATTCGAACCTGAGACCGACGGTTTAGAAAACCGTTGCTCTATCCAGCTGAGCTATGGGTGCATCTTTAATACTTCTTTTATCGGCATAAATTTTACCTGCTAAAAGAAGCACAAAAGTATAAATTTATCGTTTGCAATCAACGGTAAAATGAAAATTCTTATAACTTGTTTCCTAATGGTTTGACTATAATCTATCCAAACCCCAATCTCGAAAACATTTCTGTAAAAAAATGCACAACTTTCCCGGGTTGATCGTCCGGATCTTCATCATAAACCGGCGCATCCATTAAAACACTTTGGATCTGGTTTTCTCCTTTTTTCGGAAATAGATATTTCTGCACTTCAAGCCAGTTGACATGTGCATTGCTGCTAAATTCACTATACATCAGCGGACAACCCAAAGCGGCATCATCAATATAAATATTAGCGTAAATTTTGGGCGATTTAGAGTATAAATGCTGCTGCGGATTATGGTTGATGCCATAAAGCGGAATATCATGGTCAGCTAAAAATGCAACTGCTTCAGCCAGGCTTTTGCCGCTGCGCATGGTAATTAAAATCAGTTTTCCGCCTTCGTATGTTATTTGTTTTAAAGTTTCAATACAATATGGAACCTCTTTGCCCATGTTTGGATAATCGTGTGTAACCACTGTTCCGTCAAAATCCAATCCAATATAAACGCCTTTTAAAAACATACATTCAGTTTAGGTTTTATACTGATTTTGGTTACGAGAGTTCCCGAAATTCTGTTTTTGTGTTTTGGTGAACGTTAAAGCTAAAGCTTCGGCAAACGATTTCTGCAACAATCAGTTTATTCTGAAATCTATTTACAGCAGAAACATGTGCGCACGTTTTACCATCACCAAAGATCAAAAAGAATTATTGGATGCTTTTACAGCCAAAACGATTGATCCGGATTACCACGAAAATTACAACCTGGCTCCTACACAACTTGCTCCGGTTATCATTTCCCAAAAACCGGAAGCAATTCAGCTTTTTCATTTTGGGTTGATTCCGTTCTGGTCGAAAGATAAAAAAAGCAGCTTTTCCATGATGAACGCCCGGCAGGAAACCGTGCTCGAAAACAAAACTTACAAGCCGCTGATGACGCATAATAAACGCTGCCTGGTGCTTGCCGATGGTTTTTATGAATGGAAAACAGAAGGCAAAAAGAAACTTCCGTATCGGTTTACCTTGTTAAACAGAGAAATTTTTGCTTTTGCCGGCTTATGGTCGCAATGGAAAAGCGAAGACAAAAAGGAAATTTATGAATCTTTCACCATCCTCACCACAACACCAAATGAACAGGTTGCAAAACTGCATAACCGAATGCCTGTAATTCTGACCAAAGAAGAAGAAAAACTTTGGCTGTCTGATGAAGTTCCGCCAAAAGATTTGATTAGCCTTTGTGATCCATATCCGGCTGAAGAAATGGCGATGTATGCTGTTTCTACCGAAGTAAATAAAGCAACCAACAATCACCAGGATTTGATATTGCCCATGAACAGCCAATAATTTGGTTGATAAAAACAGCATCGGGCAGAATGTTTAAGATGCTGTTTTTACCTATAATTTTTTGATGTAATCCAGAAATAGGTTTAAAGCTTGTTTTCTATCTTCTGTCAGATCAAATTGCAGCTTCTCGAAAAGATAATCACGCAGATCAAAATCAGGATAAACCGGAAGCATTTTCAGCACTTCTTCACGCGCATCCAAGCCAGATTTTAATGCTGTATTAAACTGCTGCATAAATTCCGGATCGATGGGTTTGTTGGCAATCCAGGCCGCAAAAACAAATGGCAAACCCGTCATCTTTTGCCAGATTTCAGCCAGATCATAAACAAATTTGTATTGATTTTTTTTGCCAAAAGTGCGATCTCCAATTTGTACGAATGCTGTTTTTATGCCAGTAAAATTAGCATAATCTGGAGCATTGATAATTTGCTTCGGATTGATTTTCCAGTAGTTTTTCAGCAACACTTTTGCCAGATTATTGGATGACCTGGATTCAGGATCTAACTGAATTTCTTCCGCTTCTTCAATCGCACAATTACTGAAAATGAAAACAGAATTTACGGCACCAATCGCTCCAATACAATAATCAGATACAATCTGCCAATATGGCAAATTTAAAATTGCAGCCACTGGAATCAAACCTATATCAACTTGATTATCAATTAATTTTTGTGCGCAATCTGAAGGAGTATCTAAGCTTAAATTAATTTTATTTTGAATGGGATCATGTTGCAAACCATAAATAAATGGTTTGGTATTTGTATAACTAACCGCTGAAATTCGAATTTTATCTGTCAAAATGTGAAAATTAAAGTCAAAAAAATAACCGTAAACTTTAATTTTTTCTAATCGAAAAATTAACTTTTACGGCTTAGTTAAAAAATATTATACTAAAAATTTTAGGTGGTCGGTATTGTTAAAATCTACGATATGGAATTTTTCTCCATCAAAATTTACACGATAAAGTGTTGTGTTTCGATGCGGATAATTATCCATTTCTGTTAACGGCAAATTGCTCAGCAAACAAAGTAAAAGTCGCATGGCGCGGCCGTGCATACAAATTAAAATCGTGCTTTCTTCGGGATGAGACATGATAACTTTCATCGCTTCTTTCTGGCGGATCAGCACTTCGTTCGGACTTTCGCCATTTTCAAAACGCACATCCAAATCGCCATTTTTCCAGCTTTGCATAATCTTTTTAAACCGGCCTCGGGTTTCTTCGCTCACCGCTTTTCCTTCATAATCGCCCCAGGCCATTTCATCTAAACCAGACAATTGCTCCCACGGAATGCCACTATCAATAAAACCTTTTACCGTTTGATGGGTGCGTTTTAAAACGGAAGTATAAATCTTATCAAAATTCACATTTTTGTAAGCGCGATAAAAAGATTCGCCTTGTTTTCGGCCGGTTTCATTCAAATTGGTATCCATCCCACGGCCTTGTACAATGCCAGCTTTGTTTAAATCAGTTTCTCCGTGGCGGATAATGTAAAGCGTTTTTTTAGTCATTAAAAGAAGTATCGAATATAATTAGTCTGCAAAGAAATCATTTCAATTCAGAACCGGCAATTTATAAAATTTAGGCTTCACCTCATCCTCAAACTGATAATCCTGATAATTGGTAACCACATTATATAAAGTATCACGCTCAATTGGCACTCGGCCAACCTGTTTAATCAGCTCCACCAGTTCTTTGGTGCTCATGCCCGGATGCTGCTCTTCTGCTCCTGCCATCGCATAGATTTTAGTGGTATCATCCAGTGTTCCGTCAATATCATCCACCCCAAAATTTAACGAAAGCTGTGCTGTATTCCGGCTGATCATGGCCCAATAAGCTTTAATGTGATCGAAATTATCGAGGTAGATGCGGGAAATTGCATAATTACGCAAATCCTCAATCACCGTAGCTTCCGGAACATTGGACATTTGATTATCCTGATTACGAAATTTAAGTGGAATGAACGTTTGGAAACCGCCGGTACGATCCTGCAATTGGCGCAAACGCTCCATATGATCCACCCGATGCCAGTATTTTTCGATATGTCCGTACAGCATTGTTGCGTTTGATCGTCCGCCCAGTTTATGCCATTCTTCGTGGATGGCCAACCATTGGTCGCCCGTACATTTATCTTTAGCGATCAGTTCGCGCACTTCGGGATGAAAAATTTCTGCGCCGCCGCCGGGAATAGATTGTAAACCCGAATCCATCATCAGCTTCATGCCCTCGGCATAACTAATTTTGGATTTTTTAAAGATGTAATGATATTCTACGGGCGTTAAAGCTTTTACATGCAAATCCGGCCGATGATTTCTGATCCGCGTAAAAAGTTCAGCATAAAAAGCAACATCATACTGCGGCAACACGCCACCAACAATATGCACTTCTGTAACCGGCTGATCATCATACTTTTTAACGATGTTGAACATATCATCCATCGTGTATTCCCAGCCTTCCGAGCGCTGTTTCAGCAAACGCGAGTACGAACAAAATTTACAATCGTAAACACAAAGATTGGTTGGCTCGATGTGGAAGTTGCGGTTGAAATAGGTTTTATCGCCGTGCCGTTTTTCACGAATATAATTGGCTAAAATTCCTAAATAAGGCAACTCGCCATGTTCATATAAAAAAACACCTTCTTCAAACATAATCCGCTCATTTTGAGCAACTTTTGCAGCAATAGCACGATGTTGCGGAGAAAGCCTCGGGCTGTTAATCAAGCCCTGTATAGCATCAGGCATAACAAAATATTTTTGCAAAAATAATATAAAAGCATGAACTGGCAGCCGATTTGCCACGCACAACAATCAACATACTTCCTTAAAATCTGCTTTTTACATTGGATTGATATTGTATTTTAATTTGGATAAATTTTGAAGCATAATCTTCAGACATAATCTGGCAATTTTGCTGATGTTTGCGAACACGGATTTTTACCCGATAAAAGAAGCATGAAAATTGAAACCATCGCCATCCACGCCGGCAACGAAAAAGATAAAGGAAACCAGGCCGTAATTCAGCCAATAACGCTTTCCACCACTTTTGAACGGGCCGAGGATGGTTCTTATCCATCTGGTTATATTTATAGCCGCAGCAATAATCCTAACCGTAATTCGCTGGAAAACGTGCTGGCCAAATTAGAAAATGGTGCTGCCGCTGCGGCTTTTTCTGCTGGAAACGCAGCCGGAATGACGGTTTTTCAATCGCTGGAGCCTGGTAGCCATTTAATTTGTCCGGATGATATGTATCACGGTCTGCGCAATCAGCTGAAACATGTTTTTGGCAGCATTTTGGAGTTTGATTTTATAGATTTGGGAGATTTGGATCTGGTGGAGAAAACCATCAAACCCAATACAAAACTGATTTGGATTGAAACGCCGTCTAATCCTCTTTTAAAAATTACAGATATTGCTGCTATTGTTACCATCGCTAAAAAAAGGTCGATAAAAACAGTATGCGATAATACCTTTGCCACACCCATTTTACAACGGCCGCTTGATTTAGGTGTTGATCTGATTATGCACGCCACTACCAAATATTTAGGCGGACACAGTGATGTTTTAGGCGGAGCTTTGATTGCCAGAGAAGCAAATGACTGGTGGTTAAAACTTAAACAAATACAGGAAATGGGTGGCGCAATCCCCTCTCCATTTGATTGTTATCTTACCGTAAGAGGAATTAAAACT
>JBPBQN010000172.1:0-19331 GCA_050954865.1 Janthinobacterium lividum
TCGGCATCTTTTTAAGATCATTAAAAGATCCAACAGATGACAAAATTGAAGCACTGGCTACATACTGGATGGCCGAATCCATGTATGAAGTGCGCAAGTACGGCGAATCGGTAGAAACTTTTGAGAAGTTTGAAGATATGCCGGCTGCTAAGCAAACCAGTGTTTACAACTACGCCAATTATGCTTTGGGCTATGCTGCTTTTGGCGATGAAAAATACCAGAAAGCAGCCAACAATTTCGAGCGTTTTATTAGTGGTGGCGAGCGTGATAAAAACACGGTAAACGATGCAACGCTTCGTTTGGGCGACAGTTATTTTGTGTTGAAGAACTACGGCAAAGCGAATGAATATTACAATCGTATTTTATCGCAACATGCAAAAGGCGAAGATTATGCATTGTTCCAGCGCGGGATGATTCAGGGTTTGCAAGGGCAACTGGATACCAAAATCAGTACGCTGCAAAGTTTAATGCAGCAGTTTCCAACTTCGGATTATGCCGATGATGCCAGCTTTGAAATGGCTTATACGTACTTCCTGAAAAACAACGGCGATCAGGCCCGCACAGATTTAACAGCCATGATTGAGAAATATCCGCAAAGCAGTTATGTGCCGCGTGCGCTGGTTACGATTGGTTTGATCGATTACAACGCCAACCAGGATCAGCCGGCACTGGAAGCTTTTAAACGTGTGGTAAAAGATTATCCATCAACCAATGAAGCTAAACAATCTTTAAAACAGATTGAGAAAATTTATACCGATAACGGCGATGCCAAAACTTTTATTGATTACGCGGCCACCACGCCAATTGGCAATTACAGCTCGGCGCAGCAGGACAATATTATGTTTACAGCAGCCAATAATTTGTATTTGCGCGGCGATTTTAACGGCGCAGTTGGCGGCGTGAATGCTTATTTTGATAAGTTTCCGAAACCGATTAATGATAAACAGGCACGTTTTATCCGTGCAGAAAGTTATGTCAAATTGAACCAGCCGGAACAAGCTGTGGCCGATTATAATTACATTTTAAACGACTGGACAAGCGTTTACACTGAAAAATCGCTCATTAGCATGGCTAACATTTATTTGCGGCAAAAGAAGTATAATGAAGCGGTGGTTTTCCTGAAACACTTGGAAACCAACTCTGAATATAAAGCGGATTATACTTTTGCCATCAATAATTTGTTGTATTCGTATTCTGAAATGCAGTTGCCGGATGATGTGTTGAAATATGCGGCTTTGGTTCGAACCAACGAAAAATCATCCGAAGAAGATAAATACCGCACTGGTTTATATGCCGGAAAAGCATACCTGGTAAAAGGTGATACCACCAACGCAACCAAAGAATTTAATTACGTGGTTACCAACACCAAAACGGTTGCTGCTGCGGAAGCAAAATACAATGTGGCCAATCTGGAATACCTCCGCAGAAATTACAAAGCATCGCAGAAAACGTGTTTTGAGCTGATTAACAAATTGGGCGATTATGATTACTGGGTAGCCAAAACGTTTATTTTGCTGGCCGATAATTATGTGGCTTTGAAAGATATTTTCCAGGCAAAAAGCACTTTACAGAGCGTAATTGGCAACTATAAAGGCAACGACGAGATTATGCCAACCGCCAAAGCCAAATTAGAACAACTGAATAACACTAAAACCCCGAAAGCGAACTAAGTAATGAAGTTAAATACGATCCTCCCATTTTTGTTATCCGGACTGATGCTTCATGCGGTTCCTGCTTTTTCTCAGCAAAAACCAGTTCAGAAAAAAACAAAAACTGCGGCTAAAAAAACGGTTGTCGCAAAACCTGCAACGGCAAAAACAACTGTCAAAACAAATCACAACACTAAAAAAAGTACGGTAAAAACAGCATCGGCAGATACGACTGGAAAAGCAAACATTCCGGCAAAAAAAGCAGAACCGCAAAGCCTGAACGAAGAAATTGTAGTCACCAGCACCTACAAACCAGTTTTGGCTGATGCCGTAAAAATCCGTAGAAACCCGAATCTGGATGATAAACAGGATGTTAAACCAACTTTTGCGTACACTAATTTGCTGGATAAACGGCTGAACAGCAACGCTGGCATTCAGCCGCTGGAAGCCATGCAAATTCCGAAAACGGCAAACGATACGCTGTATAACAATTATGCAAAAGGCGGAATTGGAAGTTTGAGCACCACTTTTGGCGAAGTTTACATTAACAATGGCCGGGATGAAGCGTTGCAGGTTGGCGGTTATGCCAAGCATTTTTCGCAGAAAGGCAATTTGCCGGACCAAAAATCAAGCAGACAGGAAATTGGTGTTTTTGGCAAAAGCGTTGGCGACAACAATAGCGTACGCGGCACCATTAATTACACACGCCGCAGCAATTATTTTTATGGCTTTGATCAGGATAATCCGCCGACAAACCTGATTCCGGGCAAGCAGCATTTCAACACAATTTCGGGTGAAGCAGAGATCGCCAAAAACTTCAAAGATGTAGAAAACGACTTCGTTTATGCGGCAAAAATCAGCGGTTATTATTTTAACAATGCTTATCAGGCCAAAGAAAGCAACATTTTGGTGGATGTTTCGCTCAACAAAACCATCAAACAATTTTATTATGGATTGAACGCTTCGCTGGATGCCGGAAACACGAAAGACAGCTTGTACAACATCAGCAACAACATTTTGCGTGCAAATCCCTACATCAAACTGCAGGGCGATAATTACAAAATTGATGCAGGCGTAAACTTGGTTTCCGAGTTTGGATCAAAAAATAGCTTGCGGTTGTTTCCGGCGGCAAAAATCGAGTTTCAGGTGATCCCGAAATACGTCCGGATTTTTGCGGAAGCACGTGGCGACATCGATAAAACGCTGCTTAAAAACCTGACAGAAGCGAATCCGTTTTTAGATCAGAACATCGACATCAGAAATTCAATTGATCGCCTGACCATCAGTGCCGGACTGAAAGGAACAATTGCACCAGGTTTGGGTTTTAAAGCAGATTTCATCCGCCAAAGTATTACCGGTTTGCCGTTGTTTGTAAATAATTTTAATTTCAGCAGAGGTCAAAATAAATTTGTGGTGATTTATGACGGCGGAAAATCTACCGTAACCGGATTTAATGGTGATCTGGATTATAAAATTTCTGAAACGGTAGATATTTACGGCAAGTTTGAATACCGCAAGTATAAGTTGGCAACCGAAGCTGAAGCTTGGAATTTGCCAACAGCAAAACTGACGGCTGGAACAAACTTCCACATTAACAAAAAAATAACGATAAACGGAGCATTGCTAATTCGTGGCGAAACGAAAGACCGGATTCCGACTACAGGAACGGCATTTAATGTTATTTCGCTGCCTTCTTTTGCAGATTTAAGCGGCGGAATTGATTACAGACTTTCCAAACGGATTTCAATTTTTGCCCAGGCCAACAACCTGCTCAACACCAAGAACCAAATATACTTGTACTATCCTGCAAACGGATTTAATATCTTTGGTGGCTTAACCGTTGCCTTTTAATCAATTTTGATGTTTTTGAATTTACCCTTATTTTAACCGGATGGACATAGCAGCTTATTTAAAAGAACTGCTAAACCAGGAGCAACACGTGTTTGTGCCCGGTTTAGGTACTTTTTCAATTCGCAAAAATGGCGTTGGTTATGATCAGCAGCAACAGCAATTTTCTCCGCCTAAAAACAGTATTGATTTTTTGGCTGAGGAAAAAAACGATGATCTGCTGGAAAAATACATCAGCACGCAAAAGAATATTTCGCCGCAAGCTTCCGGTTATTTTATCGAAAAATTTGTTGATCAGCTTAAAAAAGAAGCCGGTACTAAAAATATACCGATAAAAGAAGCATTGTTTTCTGCGGAGGATAAGGTTGAGGCTTCTTTTAACCAGAGAAATTTTGGCTTGCCTCCTATCCAAATTTCCACTTTAAAAACAGAAGCAGTTGCGGCAAAAAAAGAGCTTGCAACCAGCAACGAAGCTTTGCCGCAAAAAGATAATGCAGAAACTTTTTACCGGGAATTTTCTGGCAGTTTGCCTCAGGAAGAAATCAAACCTAAAAAAAATACCGGTTTTTGGATCGCAATTGTTTTGATTCTGGCGATTTGCGGTTTGGGCATTTTTGCTTTGTATTTGCAAAATCCGAATGTGTTTAAAGATTTATTGCCTAAAAATCAACCTGAAAAAACAGTTGTAAAAAAACCGGTTGCGGATACATTAACGCGTGCGCCAATAGCAACTCAGCCAGAACTCAAAAAAGATACTTTAACGAAAGTAATTGCTGACACGCCGGTAACGCCTGCAAAAACAACAGCTCCGCTTCTGCAGAAAACCGAAATTGATACGGTAAAAACAGTAGATGCGGATATGGTACCAAAATCGCCGTACGAAATAATAGGTGCCTCATTTAAAACGTTAAAAGGAGCAAAAACGTTTTTATCGCAATTGCAATCCAAAGGAATGCGCCACGCTAAAATTTTAAATAACACGGCCGGAAAACAGGTGCTGATTACGTTCGGCTCATATCAGGATAAAGCAAACGCACATGCCGCACTGGAAAAAATGCGCGCAAAAGACTCACAAACAGAAGCTTACATACAACACTACCTCAAATAAATGATGTTATTATTTTTACAGGCAACTGCCGATACCGCAGCCAAAGCGGTAGATACTTTAAACCGTGCCGTACAACCTGGTGCTATCCAAACACACGAATTGCGTTTTGGCGATTTACTGATTAAAGGCGGCTGGGTGATGGTTCCGATTGGTATTTTGGCCATTTTGGGTTTGGTGATTTTTTTTGAAAGATATTTTACGATCAGAAAAGCCAGTGCAAACGAAGCAAACTTATTATCACAGGTAAAATCCAATGTTACTTCCGGCAAGCTGGATTCGGCCATTGCCGTTTGCCGCAACAGCAATTCGCCGCTTGGCCGGATGCTGCAAAAAGGTTTGTCTCGCATTGGCCGTCCGATTAAAGACATTGAAAGTGCTATCGAAAACGTTGGCCGCATCGAAATCTCCAAACTGGAAAAAAACATTGGCATTTTAGGAATTGTAGCCGGTATCGCGCCGATGTTTGGTTTTTTGGGAACGATTGCCGGTGTAATCAAGATTTTTTATGATATTTCTCAAACGGACAACATCAGCATGGGCGTAATTTCCGGCGGTTTGTACGTAAAAATGGTAACTTCTGCAGCCGGTTTGCTGGTTGGAATTGTAGCTTACGTGCTGTACAACATTTTACAAATGATGATTGAACGGATAACGTTAAAACTGGAAACAGAATCCATTGATTTTATTGATTTGTTAGAAGAACCAAGCAAATGAATTTAAGAAAGAAAAACCTGCGTGCTTCGGCAGAAGTAAATACTTCGGCAATGAACGATATCATGTTCTTTTTGCTGCTGTTTTTTTTGATCGCATCAACCGTAACCAATCCGAACGTTATTAAACTGATGTTGCCGAAATCATCTTCCGGACAAGCGGTTTCTAAAAAAACCATTACGGTTTCCATCACCAAAGATTTGCGGTATTATATAGATAAAAAGGAAGTTCCGGTTGCGGATTTACCAGCCACACTGCAATCTTACACCAAAGTTGCTACTGAACTGACAATCGTTTTGTATGTGGATAAAACCGTTGCCATACAGGATGTGGTGCAGGTGATGGATACGGCGCAAAAATTGAACATTAAACTTGTACTGGCCACAGAACCAAAATAATGATACCGCAGCAGGAAGAAAATAATTATCCAAAAGCTTTTTTGCTGACCGGAATTGTGCTGGGCGCATTTTTGCTGCTGACGTATTTTATCGTGTTTTCTATGCCGCCGAAACAGGAAGAAGGAACCGGCGGAATCATTGTAAATTATGGCACTGCGGATGAAGGCATGGGCAATGATTTTATGAGTCCGGAAGAGCCCTCCGTTGCCGAAAAAGCCAATAAAAGCAAACCGGATAAAATTAAACCTGAAGCTAAACCGACCGAAAAAGTAAGTGCCGATAACAGCGATAAAAAAGTAGTTACCCAAACTACTGAAGATGCACCGGAAGTTGCCCCGAATAGTAAAAAACCGAGCAATACTGTTGCTACAAAAACCGATGTAAAAGAAGCAAAGCCACAAGTTAACCAGAACGCATTGTACAAAGGCAAGAAAAACGACGGCACTGGCGAAGGCGACGGAACAGGAAACAAACCCGGAAACCAGGGAAAAGTAACCGGAACCACGCTCACCAATAATTATAACGGAACAGGTTCTGGCAACGGCGGCAATTTGAACATGACGCAGCGCAGCTTCCTAACCAAGCCGCACGTTACCGACGATAACCATCGTGCCGGTAAAATTGTGGTTGATATCCGCGTAGATAAAAGCGGCAACGTAGTTTACGCCCGCGCCGGTGCCCGCGGAACCACGATCAGTGATAGTGATTTGCTGCAAAAATGCGAAAATGCTGTTTTAGGTATCAAATTAAATGCTGCTGAAAATGCACCGGATACACAGACTGGAACGGTTGTTTTTGTGTTTAAAGTGCAATAGGTTTATAGCTTTCAGCTATCAGATTTAAGCATATTTAAAACAATACTTCTTTTACCGGCAAAAAATTTAAACTTTGTTTTGATCCAGCTTACTTTCTATTTCAAAGTTGCAGTACGAACTGGCAACTTATAACTTGCAACCCATAACTTGATCAAAATGAATTATCAGCAAACGCTTGATTATTTATATGGCCAGCTGCCCATGTTTACGCGTGATGGTGCTTCGGCCTTTAAAAAAGATTTAACCAATACGCTGCTTTTGTGCGAAAAACTGGGCAATCCGCAGCAACAGTTTAAAACCATTCATGTTGGCGGCACCAACGGCAAAGGTTCCACGTCGCACATGCTGGCGGCGGTTTTGCAGTCGGCTGGTTATAAAACGGGTTTGTACACTTCTCCTCACCTCAAAGATTTTCGGGAACGCATTCGAATTAACGGCGAAATGATTGCCGAACAGGAAGTGGTAGATTTTGTAGCCAGTCAGCAGGAAAATATAGAAGAAATCCAGCCATCGTTTTTTGAGATGACGGTGGCGATGGCTTTCGATTACTTTGCCCGCGAAAAAGTAGATATAGCCGTGATTGAAGTTGGTTTAGGCGGAAGACTGGATTCTACCAATATTATTTCTCCTTTAGTTTCCGTCATCACCAACATTGGCTGGGACCACATGACTTTGCTGGGAAACTCGCTTCCAGAAATTGCTGCGGAAAAAGCCGGAATAATCAAACCAGATACGCCGGTTGTTATTGGAGAATATCAGCAGGAAGTGGCAGCAGTTTTTGTTGAAAAGGCAAAGCAGGAAAACGCAGCCATTCGTTTTGCTTCCGAAGATTGGGATGCGGTTATCAATCCAAATCAGGAAAATAACGCTCCTAAAGAATTTTTAAATATTACGGTTTCGGATGAAAACGAAGGAAAGCAGTCAGATTTTCAGTTGGATTTAACGGGTTTATATCAGCTTAAAAACCTGAAAACTGTTTTATCTGCGTTGAAAGAACTGCGCAAACTGGATTTTTATATTCCAGGCGATACTGTTTTTACCGCCTTAAAATCAGTGAAAATGCTGACTGGCTTAAACGGCAGATGGCAGGTTTTAGGTCGAAATCCTTTGATTATTTGCGATACCGGCCACAATCCGGAAGGTATTGCAGAAGTTTTGATCAACATATCGGCTACAACATTTCAGCATTTACATTTTGTTTTAGGGATGGTTGCGGATAAAGACATCAGCAAAATCTTGTCCATGCTGCCTCAAAATACGACCTACTATTTTTGCAAACCAGATATTCCGCGCGGCTTATCCGCAGAAATATTGAAGCAGCAGGCAGCAGTTTTTGGTTTGCAAGGCGATGATTTTAGCAGTGTAAAAGAAGCATTTGCCGCTGCTAAAAGCCATGCAAATCCGGATGATTTGATTTTTGCCGGCGGCAGCACCTTTGTTGTTGCAGAGCTGGTTTAACCAATACTTCTTTCACCGAGGTTTTTTATAATTTTAATTTATTCATAATGAAACATTTGCATCGGAAAAACTTAATTCTGCTATATTTTTTCGATTTTTTATTTTGCGTTACTGATAAAATTTCTACTTTTGCAACTCCAAACGGGATGTAGCGTAGCCCGGTATCGCGCCACATTTGGGATGTGGAGGCCGCAGGTTCGAATCCTGCCATCCCGACTGCTACTAAGCCTAACTATCTGATAAAACAGTAGTTAGGCTTTCGTTTTTTATATCGAAATCAGCTAAAAAAATAGATTAACTCATTCTACATTAGCAAAAGTTCAAAAACCCTTCAACTTAGTTGAAGGGTTTTTGTTTAGTACTATAAATCTTATTTTATCCTACAATCAATAGCAATCTTTTATCGATGAAATAAATAATGTATAACTTAGACCAACACCCAATCTGAACCTTATGCATCCAAAAAAATATCCAGGTATTCTGTTGATCCTGGTAACATGTATCCTCGTTTTAAACGCTTGTAAACAGGCAGAAAACAAAAATCAAAGTTTAACTAATTCACCATCAGCAGGGCACGAGTGGTGGAAAGAAGCAATTGTTTATCAAATTTATCCGCGTAGTTTTAAAGATAGTAATGGCGATGGTGTAGGCGATTTAAACGGAATTACTTCTAAGTTGGATTACATCAAAAGTTTGGGTATAAATACTGTTTGGCTAAATCCTGTTTATTCCTCTCCAAATACAGATAATGGTTATGATGTAAGCGATTACCGCAACATTATGAAAGAATTTGGTACGATGGCAGATTTTGATCAGATGCTTAAAGGAATGCACCAGCGTAAAATTAAACTGGTGATGGATTTGGTTGTAAATCATAGCAGCAACCAGCACGAATGGTTTAAGCAATCCCGCAGTTCGCGCACAAATCCTTACCGCAACTATTATCACTGGTGGAACGCTGAACGCGGCAAACCACCTGTACGTTACAGTTTATTTGATGTAAATCATGATGCCTGGAAGTATGATTCGCTTACAAACGCTTACTATCTGCATTATTTTTCTATTCAGCAGCCTGATTTAAACTGGGAAAACCCAAAAGTACGGCAGGAAGTGTATAACATTATGAAGTTTTGGGCGGATAAAGGCATTGATGGTTTCCGGATGGATGCTTTCCAGTTTGCTGCAAAAGATACTACGTTTCCAAAGTTTCCGGTTAACGGACAAAATTTTATGAAATATTATGCCATCGGTCCGCATTTACATGATTATTTACAAGAAATGAACCGCGAAGTTTATAGCAAATACAACCTGATGAGCGTTGCCGAAGGTGCCGGAAACTCTTTACAAGATGCGCATGATATGGTTGATGCAGACCGGCACGAATTGAATATGGCTTATGCTTTTGATGGTGTTGGTATTGCTAAGCCAAACGGATATAGCGTGCTGGAATTTAAAAACGTTTTTACAAAATGGGATAGCGCATTTGCAAAAAAAGGATGGTTATCTATCTTTCTTTCCAACCACGATCAGGCGCGTTTAGTGAGCCGGTTTGGAAACGATACTTCGCCTTTTCGGGCAGTTTCTTCAAAAATGATCAATACTTTTTTGCTTACCATGCGTGGCACGCCGTATGTTTACAATGGAGATGAATTGGGTATGACCAATGCAGGCTTTACAAAAATTACCGATTACAATGATGTGGCTTTATTGAATGAATATCAGCACGTTAAAGAAACCAACGGCGATTTAAATAAGTTTTTGCTGTTGGCTGCCAAAGAAAACCGTGATAATGGCCGCACGCCTTTTCCCTGGAACAACACCAACAATGCAGGTTTTACAAGCGGAACGCCCTGGATCAAAATCAACCCGAACTATAAAACTATTAATGCAGCCGAAGAAGAAAAAGATCCTGGGAGCGTTTTAAATTACTTTAAAAAAGCTGTTCAGCTTCGTAAAGAAAATGCTGTTTTGGTATACGGAAAATATACCTTGTTGGATAAAAACAACCCTGATGTTTATGCTTACACGCGGGAACTTGATGGCAAAAAAATGCTTATTTTACTTAATTTCAGAAGCAAAACCGCTTCCGCAAACACAGGAATCAATCTTAGTAAAGCAAAAGTATTATTGTGCAACTATGCAACGCCAGCTGCAGAAGGAAAGTTGCGGCCTTATGAAGCTGTAATTTATCAGCTGTAAATAGAATGTTGTTTTTACCGGTGTTTTTTGGGTGAAGGATTTTTGTTTGTCATCCTGAACTTGTTTTAGGATCCCTCGAGAAAAATAATAAACCTTTAATGGTGAGATGCCGAAACAAGTTCAGGATGACAAGCCGTTTAATCCACCAAAAAAATACCGATAAAAACCGCATCCTATTTATTCATTACTACTTTAGTAGCCACCAGATCGCCAACTTTTTTGCCGTATTCATGCGCTACTATGCAAGAATTATGAAAATGTAATCCACCGTAAAAACGCGCCCAGTTATTCTCTTCTGCGGCGGCACGGAAGGATGGAAATGACCGGCTTTTGATACCAAACTCGTTTTCGCTGGAATCTACATAAGCTACATCGCCAAAAACACTTGTTAAAGCTTCTGCCGCTGCAGAAGAAATGGTAGAATGGCCGCAAGTATACTCCGGAAAAGGTGGCGTTTGCAGCGTTGGCCGCCAATCAGCATCCATATATTTATTGATAACAGTTTCCGGCCGCACGGTATTGTAATGGTATTTGGCATCCCAGCATTCAATAAAACCATCAAAAAGCGCGATAGAAGTTTTGGCAAAAGCACACACTGTTTTGTTAAAATCAGCTTTGGATTTTGCAGCGCCAATGCCTACAATACTCATCCAGTGCCCGGGCGGCGAAAACTTTTTAGTACCAAACTGCACGTGGCCCATTACATTTAGCTTAAAAGGATTATCGTCCCAAAAGTTGGCAATATGGCGTTGTTCGGGCGTTAAATGATCCACCGCATTTTTTATTTTGATTACTTCCTCATAATACGGACTATTTTTATCTTTCATATTATAAACCGGTGGCGGCGGAACACGAAATTGTGATGCGCTATCCATTACCATCGGCCGAATCATTGCCCAATGCGGCTCCATCGCTTCTGCATACATCGGCGGCGTTGGAACCCAGCGGCCTTCCGTATTATCAATGGCATATTTAGATGCGCTTCTGGTTTTTAAATAGTTATCTGTCTTGCTCCATTTCAAAATTGCAGCAGCTACTTCTTTTGCATAAGCTTCCGAAGCAACTTTCATTTCAGCAGGCATTCCTTTGCTTTCAGCAACTGCTTTCAAGCTGTCGGTATAATATTTTAAGCTTCCTTCGGGGAAAGTAACGGCTTCTCCAACCTGACAAAAAGCAAGCAATGCTGCATACGGATAACAGATTGCCGTATCTTTTCCGGGCGCTGGTACTTTTTTTAAGCCATTTAATTGTCTGGCTAAAGATTGATAATGTTTAGCATCTCCGGCAGAAATCACCTCATAACCAGCAATATTGGCGTAAGCATAATTGCGGGAAGCAATAACAGGTGTAAAATTATTTCCCATCACCACATCGTTTAGCTCATGAACCGTGTTAGAATACAAAGCCGGATTGCCGAAATATTGCTGATAAGTTGCCTGTTTTTTGCAGGAAGAAAAACCTATTGCCAGCAACAGCAACACAAAGATTTGTTTCATAAAAGAAGCATTTTTAAAAATAACGACAACTTGATTTAGATTATTTTACACTATAAGTTTGATGATTTGGGCCGATGCCGGTTAGCGTTACCGATTTCCATTTTGCAGGCAGCTTACTTTTTACTTGCGTGATGCCGTTTGGCGTAATGTCTAATCCGCCAAAACCCATCAGTAAACTTTGCAGAATACCGCCGGCACCGGTTGCAAAATATGGATTTGTTCCGCCTTTGGTTTCTGCAATTACACGAAACGGCGGCACTAAATTCGGCTCATAAGCTTCTTTAAACCAGTGATATGCCTTTTCGCCATCACCCAAACGCGAATACAACAAGGCGAAAATTGCCTGCGTCATGGCTGGTGTTCCTTCATTCGGAATGCGGGTTTCGTAATAAGCCAAATCTTTTTTGATCTGTGCCGGATCAGTTATCGTTTTTAGCGGATAAGCCAGCAAATTTACATCGCCCTGCTTAATGCCTTCGCCGTGATAACTGGCATGTTCCTGCGTTACGCCGTTTGTCATTTTCAAAATCGGAATATTTTGCGCCACCAATGCCCAATCCGAGTTTGCAGGAATGCCTAACAATTTGGCCGCAGCCGCAGCATTTTGCAGGTTTACTTTGGCTGCTGCATTGGTAAAAGCATTATTATCAACGTTTTCTGCCCATTCATCGGCAGCAACCACATTTTTTATGTCGAAATGCCCTGCTCCGTTTCGCTCCACGCGGCTCGTCCAAAAATCTGCTGTGGCAGAAAGAATTGGCCAGCCGCGTTCGCGCAGCCATGTTTTATCCTGTGTTACGCAATAATAATTCCAGGCAGCGTTGGCTACATCGGCCGTAATATGATGCTCAAACGGACCACTCAAAGCCCAAACAGGCGTTTCCTCTACCCCCGTTCCGGCGCTTTCCCATGGAAACATGGCGCCTTTAAATCCGTGCGAAAATGCGTTTCTTCGGGCCGCTTCCAATCGTTCAAAGCGATATTCAACCAATGATTTTGCAATTTCCGGGTGCAAAACCAGCAGCGCCGGATACATCCAAACTTCTGTATCCCAAAAAACGTGGCCATTATAACCCAAGCCAGATAAGCCCATCGGTGAAGGCGAAAAAGCCGTTCCGGCACGGGAAAAGGAATATAAATGATACAACATGCTGTGGATGTCCTGCTGTGCCTGCGCGTCGCCATCAATTTTGATATCGCTTTTCCACAACTCGTTCCAAGCCAGATTATGAAATTTCAGCAAGCGATCGTGGCCTTCCAAACGCGCAAAAATGGTTAAACGTTCAGCTTCATTTAACGGATCATCGTGATGAACAGAAGTGATGGATGAACCGATCACTGAAAAAGTATAAGTTTCTCCAGCTTTCAGATTTTTACTGAATTTCATCAAATGCATATTGCTGTCCCACATTTCGTGGATCACACTTGGCTCCTGCCCATGCGGCTCAGCAAACAAAAAACTCGTGGAAGCGCACAATTGCAGTTTGCCGGTCGGACTTTTTGCGGTCGATGTCAGCAGTTTTAACGTTACATGCGGCCGGTCAATTTCATTATAATAATTCTGCACCTCGCGCAGCGCATCCGGCGCTTCCATTACGCTGGCGGGCGTAATGCTGAGGGTTTTTTTGGCGAAAATTGTCACATCCATCAAAACCGTAAATGGCAACTGCCGCAACGAATAATAGGTGTATTTGATGTCCGCTTCATCACCGTAAGAAAAAGTAGTGGTAAAAGAAGCATGCTGCATATCCAGTTCCTGGCTCATATTGGTAACCGATTTGGCATCCAGCCGTTTGCCGTTGATATCCAGATTCATGTTCAGCAGGTTAAAACTGTTCAGGAAATTGCTCACGCGACCTCTTCCATACTGATCATAAACGCCGGCCAATACCACGTTTTTAACTTTAAAAGGTTCCGGAGAAGACACAATACCAATCATGCCGTTGGCCACCGTTACGCCGTAATAATGGGCCGGATCAATTTTATCGGCAGCAATTTTCCAGGCATCTTGTGCTTTAGCTTGAAAAAGACAACAAAAAATACACGATAAAAACAGTATCAGCTTTTTATTCATCATTTGAATTTAGGTTTTGTGCGGAAAAATTGAATTTCCGCATTGTTTCTGGAAACGGCGTAAATATAGCCGTTTTTCGTTTTGATTTTCCGGATGTCGCGCACTTCTCCGCGCAGCAGAAAACCATTTTTTACCGGCGAAGAAGTCTGGAAATTCCGGTTTTTATCCGGAACCAAAACGTTGCCGTAATCCGCATCATAACGGCCTTCATAAGGCAAAACGCCGTAAAAATTTCCGCCGGCCAGGATGCTGTTTTTATCACCCGAAAATTGTGCAAAAGCAAATAATGGCGCAACCTGTGCCGAAGCAGGAAATGCTTTAAACTGAAATTTGCCGTTTCCCTGATTGTAGAAAATACCGGAAGAAAACGAACTCACAGTCAGCACTTTATTTACGTCCAGTGAATCGCCAAAAAGCTCCTGCACTGTTTTTCCGGCAAAATTATGGTAATACAAAAACTTCTTTTTCAGCAGCGGAACCTGCTTTTCCAGCTCGCCTTTTCCTAAAAAAGTATAATCTTTTTGGCCAATGCTGTACGTAAGCAAAGGATCAACCGAACCGTTTTTGTCCAGATCCGACAAATATAGTTTTACCGGATTTTCTGCGGATGGTTTCAGCTTAGAATTTAAACCATAATTGCCCGCGATGATATCTGTTTTGCCATCGCCATCCGCATCTGCCGGAAAAACGCGCTGCCACCAGCCGCTTGCCGCATCCATTTGTGCGGAATGCTGTTGTACCAGTTTCCCTTTTTGGTTGATAAAAACCTTAACCGGCATCCATTCTCCGGCCAGCACCAGATCCGGCCAGCCGTCTTGATTTAAGTCGGTAAAAACAGCACTGCGCAGTATTCCGGCATTTTTCAGTTCAGCCGAAATCTGGCTTTGATGGAAATTGCCTTTACCATCATTCAGCAACAAATACGATTCCGGAATTTTGCCAAAAGCATACGCATCCGGCGCACCACCCACAAAAATATCTGGGAAACCATCGTGATTTACATCCGCAACCGCAACGCAGGATTTGTTTTTTGTGATGTTTGGAATGGAATTGGAACGCTTAAAATTTCCTTTTCCATCATTCAAATATAAATGATCCTCCAGTCCTGCCGAGCCATTTGGCAATTCATTTCCGCCGCTAACTACATACAGATCAGGGTTTCCATCCAAATTTACATCGGTAAAAACAGCATCAACACCTTCACTTGCTGCATCTCCCAAAAAATCTGGCTGGTTAGATTGTTTAAACTCGCCATTTTTTTGCTGGATAAACAAAGCACCGGCCTGATTTCTGGCTCCGCAAATGTAAAAGTCATCCAAGCCATCGTGGTTCACATCGGTAACGGCCATGCGCGGACCTTCCGCAGAAAGCATGTGCGGAATTAATGGCTGCATATTAAAATCCACAAAATCGTTTTCCTGATGCTTCCATTTCAAGTTTATTTCAGAAGTAATATTTTCAAAATCAGGCTCTTCTGATTTAAAAAACTGATGATAAACAAATTTCCCGGAAGCATTTTTTTGGTCGATGTTCAGGCTTTGATTGGCTTTTATGTTTTTGATGATCTGGTACGATTGATTTGGCCAGACAACCAGCAAACTGTCTGCTTTCCTGCTATTTTTCAACCCGAAATGCAGCTTTGCTTCTACCGAAGATTGGAAACCGCGCGTTAACATCAGCTGCTCGTATTGCATTTCTTTTCCGCAAAAAACATAAGCTTTTGCGCCGATACCAAAGTGATTATCAGCGTTTCCGGTAAATTTCAGACTGAGGTAATTGCTGTTTTTACCGGTGTTTTTATAGATACAGGCTTCGTGGTTTAAGTTATTGGTAATCAAATCCAAGTGTCCGCTGTTGTTCAAATCTGCATAAGCCGCGCCGTTGGAAAGCATGGCATCTTTTATGCCCCAGATGCTGCTTTTATCGGTAAATTTTTCGTCAGAATTACCTTTGAAAATGAATGCATGTGTATCTCCGGTTGGCATTTTATCAAGCACCAAACTATCACTTTGATGGCCATTGTTCAGGGCTGCCTGAACAGACAAATCAGAAATAAAACTGATATAATCCATGTCCGTTGGCCGCCGTTTGATGCCATTGGCGATGAACAAATCCTTGATGCCATCGTTATCGAAATCGGCCATCAGCGGACTCCAGCTCCAATCCGTAGCCGAAACGCCGTCCATTAGTCCAACTTCTGCAAAAGCCTCGCCGTTTCCCAGGTTTTTTTGCAGCATGTTGCGCGAATACTGGTTCTGGAAACCGCCATTTACAATTTTATATTTATACTGATCGTAGGTTTCGTCGCCGCCATACGTTTTCAGGATGTTTTCTTCAGCAGGCAACATATCGGCCGTAAAAATATCCAGCTGACCATCATTGTTAAAATCGGCCATATCGTTGCCCATGCTGAAACGGCTGTAGTGGTTAAAATGCTTTGCGCCAGCCTCGGTAAACGTGCCGTTGCGGTTGTTGATGTAGTAATAATCGTTCTCGTGGAAATCGTTTCCCACATAAATATCTTCCCAGCCATCGTTGTTTAAATCGCCAACGGCAACACCTAAACCATAACCCAGCGCGCTGCTGTAAATGCCGGATTTTGCCGTAACATCCTGAAAATGATTATTTTGATTTAGATATAAACGACTTCCGGCTTGTAAATTTGTTTTTCTGCGGAGGCTGGTATCACCATAAGTTTCTACCGAGTGATTGGATTGATTGAGTAGAAAACAATCCAGTTTGCCATCGTGGTTTGCATCGAAAAAAACGGATTGTGTAGAATATCCAGAGAAATCCAAACCAAATTCTTTTGATTTTTCGCTGAAAGTTCCATCATGATTGTTAATATAAAGCAGGTTATGGCCTTTTAAATTCAGCTTTCCGGCAACCGCGCAAACGTAAATATCCAGCCAGCCATCATTATTTACATCGGCCATGGTTGCGCCGGTGCACCAATCTGCCGTTCCGTTTACCGCAGCTTTTTGTGTAATATCTTGGAATTGATAATTGCCTTTGTTGAGGTACAGTTTGTTGCCGCCTTTTTTATTGGCCGTAAAATACAAATCCGGCAAACCATCGTTGTTGATATCGCCAACGGCCACGCCGCCGCCATTGTAAAAATACAGGTAATTTAGGATGCCGGGCGCATCGTTATCGCTTAGTTTATTGTTAAAAGTTACGTGGGTTTGGGTTGAATTGAGCAGCTGAAAAAGAGGTTTTTCGGTATTTTTAGGTTGACAGGAAATCAGGAAAAAACAACTCCACACACAGATAAAAAGTAATTTTTTAAGGAAAATATGCGGAACCGATGGAAAATGCAGGATCAAGTTTTTGTAAGATTGCGAATGAATACTGATGAAATCCAGACGATGGCTTGCCTGGAATTCTCGGTTTATAATCAACTTTAAACTTACGAATTTTTTAAATTCCGATGCTTCTTTTATCGTACAAAAATCAGGATTACCAATTTTTTATTGCTAAAAGAACCATGTACTTTAACGCGCTGTTATTACTATCCTGAATGAAGAAAATACTTGTTTTTATTACGCTGATCCTGGCTTTTGTTTTGGTTTGTTTCCTTCCTTTTAAACAACAAAAAGCGGTTAACATTAAAGTGCAATATTTTATCACTTTGCAACAATTGCTTCAACCAGAAAATTGGAAAAAGTGGCAGCCACAAGTAAAACAAGCGTGGGAAAAAGATTCGGCTCAGGTAAAAATCAGCAAGCGCAATACTTTTTTTACTATACAAATTCCTGGTTCGGCCATTACATTTACTGCGCACGGTTTCGATTTTTATGTCGATAAAAACAGCATCTGGAAAAATAGCAGTTACCGGATGATCGCGATTCCGGTTTTAAAGGATGGTACAGCGATGGTTCATATCGAACAAAAAAAAACTTTATTAAACCGCTTGTTTGAAATTTTCGGACAAAAACCATCAAACGACATCGAACAGCTTAAACAATATTTGGAAAACACGCGCCTTTATTATGGTTTTGACATCCGCAGAACCACCGTTACCGACAGCAATATTGTGGTTGAGAAGAAAACCGTTCTACTTCAAAACAAAGCTTTAGAAATAGCGCAAACCGAACAGGATTTAAAGGCTTTTATCCGACAAAAGGACCTGAAAATTGTGCAACCGATTGTTGCCGATATTCGTGAAGCCGGAAAAGATTCGCTGCGGATTATGATTGGTTTGCCGGTAAATAAACAAGCGATTTCGGCAGGGAAAATCAAATTTATGCACCTGCCTTCGCATGGCCGTATGTTAACCGGATTATATTATGGCAAATACAGCGGGCGGCAAAAGCTTTATTTAGCCATGAAAACATATATAACAGATCACCATTTAGCTTCGCCGGAAGATCCTTACGAAAAATATTTAGATAATATAATACCTGTAAGTGATACCAGTTTTGTGCATTTACAGGTTAATTTTCCTATTTATTAACCGGTTTAAATAGTTGCAATGCATCATTATTTCGGGCAACAATTATTGTTTTTCCTATTTTAGTTTTAATCTGAGCAATATCCCGCACCTCACCTTTGATAAATAAACCACTGCTTGCCGCCGGTAAAAAAGTGAAATTATGCTGTGCGTTTCCTAAAAGCGTTGTACCATAACTGGCATCGTACCGGCCAACTTCTGGCTTTAAACCATAAAAGTTTCCACCTAAAAATAAATCTAAAATCTGGTCTTGATTTATGTTGGTAGGCAAAATGCTGTAAACAGGCGAAAATTGGGCTTGAATGGGAAGAGGCTGCATATTAAATCGTCCATTACCCTGATTATAAAACACACAAGTTTGCGTTTGGGTAACTGTTAAAACAGATGCTTTCTGTAGTTCCTCTGAAGTGAATATGTTTTCAACACTTTTTCCGGCAAAGGCATCATAGCGCAAAAATTTCTTTTTTAAATAAGGTAGTTGCCGTAAAAAGTCATCATGTAAATTAAAAACATAAGCCTTTTCATCGGTTTTATAATAAACGGGAATGCACTCTACCTGCCCGTTATTGTCAAAATCAGAAACATAAAGTTTAGCCGGATGATTAACATCTGCTCTGATTTTAGAATTGAGGCCATTATTTCCGGCAATTAAATCCAATTTACCATCGCCATTCAAATCTGCAACCGTTAAACAGTTCCACCAACCGGAAGAGTTTGCAATTTCTGCTGTTTTGCTAAGCTTTCCATTTACGTATTTTAAAATTGTGATCGGCATCCAATCACCAACCACAACCAAAGAGTTCTTTCCGCTGCCATCGATATCAACCCATTGTGCATCCGTAACCATTCCTAATTTTTGAAGTTCGGGTGCGATGTTTGCCGTTACATCTGTAAAATTTCCATGTCCGTTATTTCTCAATATTTTGCTTGATGGAATAATACCGTAAGAACCAGGAACACTCCTTCCGCCAATAAATAGATCGCCATTATTACTGTTTAAACGAACGCAGGAAGCATTGATGGAAACCAGTGGCCAGCCTTTGTACTGCCTCAAAAAATTACCTTTACCATCATTAATATACAATCGCGAAATTAGATTGAGCGAACCTTCTTTTTCCTGAT
>JBPBQN010000173.1:0-19016 GCA_050954865.1 Janthinobacterium lividum
AAAAGTATAAAAACGGATCAGATGCGGCAATTGCAATCGGCCTTTTGGGCGCAGTTGGATCTGCTGTTACTGGCCTGACAGACTGGAGCGGAACCACCAAGAAAAAACAAAAAATCGGGCTGATGCACGGTATGCTAAACCTCGGTGCAACTGCGCTTTATACAACTTCTTATTTTCTGCGGAAGAAAGAAAAAAATCGCGGAACGGCAATTGCCTTGGCTATGTTGGGTTATAGCGTAACCGGATTGGCGGCTTATTTAGGTGGACATTTGGTTTATGTAGAACAGGTTGGCGTAGATCACACACAAATCTCTGCCGAGTATCCGCAGGAATTTGTGCCAATTTTGCCGGAAAACGAATTGGCCGAAAACCAGATGAAAGCAGCAAAAGCCGGAGAAATTTCAGTTTTACTGGCGAAACAAAACGGTGAAATTTTTGCCCTGGCAAACACCTGTTCGCATTTAGGCGGCCCGCTTTGCGATGGCGAATTGAAGGATGATTGCAGCGTGATTTGTCCGTGGCATCATTCCACTTTCTCTTTGAAAGACGGAAGCGTAATCAGCGGACCAGCAACAGAACCGCAGCCAAAATTTGATGTTCGGGTGATGAACGGACAGATTGAAGTGAAGCTGGCAAAATAGTTTAATGAAATTTTACCAGATAAAAGAAGCATCGCCCAAAATAAGCGATGCTTCTTTTATTAACCTAAATTTGTGATGATAATTAAACCAGTTCTAATTCAACATCAACATTGTTGCGGGTTGCATTGGAATAAGGGCAAACCTGGTGTGCTTTTTCCAGCAATTGTTGTGCAGTTGCACGATCAATATCAGGAATGGAAACTTCTAATTTTATCTCTAAACCAAAACCACCATTATCATTTTTACCAATAGAAACATCAGCAGTAACGGTAGTAAGGCCGGTTTTAACTTTTTCCAAACCAATAATCATGTTTAAAGCGCTGTCAAAACAGGCTGCATAACCGGCTGCAAAAAGTTGTTCTGGGTTGGTATAAAGGCCACCTTTTCCGCCTAATTCTTTCGGCATCCGCACTTCCATGTTGATCGCTCCGTCTGATGATTGCACATTTCCGTTTCTGCCGCCGGTTGCAGTTGCTTGGGCAGTGTATAATTTTTCGATTTTGTTAGACATGATTTTTGAATTTATTAAGATAATTTATTGATGAGTATTTTTCAGAATTTTGTTAAGCAACGTTTTAAATTGATCTGCTTCATTGGGGTTTGTATTTAAGCTGCAAACCATTTGTGTTGGAATTTCTGCTGCGGCCGTTTTTAAATTTGAACCAGTAGGTGTAATTTCGATTTCTACAATGCGCTCATCCTGCATGCTTCGAGTTCTGCTCAATAGCTTTTTTTGTTCCATTCTTTTCAGCAGAGGTGTTAGCGTGCCCGTATCAAGCATCAATTGTTCACCAATTTCTTTGATCGTTAGTTTTTGATTTTCCCACAAAAGCATCATCACCAAATATTGCGGATAGGTTAAACCAATCTTATCTAAAAGCGGCCTGTAAATGGCAGTAACCTTGCGCGATAACGCATACAGCGGAAAGCATAACTGGTTATCTAACTTTAATAAATCCATTTTAGCATATAAATGTTGTGCGAAGTTATATTGTGCAAAATATAAATACAAGTATTATCATAATTTGAAAACCAAAATGCTATTTTAATGACAAAAGCAGGTGGTTGGCCTGCTTTTGTCATTTTTTAATTTGATTGAAAATTTAGTCAATATAACTTTCCAGTATTTTAAAATTACCTGAAGTTTCCATTTGAACATGATTGATTATGTTCGGAATTAAAATACAATCGCCTTTCTGTACTGCGTATTTTTGATTGTTGCAGATCAAATCGTAGCTGCCTTCCACACAAACATGGATCACAAATGAATCCAGATTTGAGTAATCACGACTTGTATTTTGGTTGAAATCCAGCACATTCGTTGTAAAATATTGGCACGATACTGCTTTTACCTCCTCATTTTTGGTATGCTGATAAATGGATTTGTATTCCGGATAAACTTTGTAATCCAAAGCGGCTAAAGCTTCTTGTGTGTGTAATTCGCGTTTCTGGCCTTTGTCGTCTACGCGGTCAAAATCATAAATCCGATACGTAATATCCGAAGTTTGCTGAATTTCGGCAATCAGCAAACCTTTACCAATTGTATGTACACGGCCGGCCGGCAAAAAGAAAATATCACCTTGCGCCACATCTTCTTTATTCAGAATATCCATGATTTGGCCGCTTTCCAGTTTGTCAACATAAATTTTCTCATCAACATTCTGGTTAAAGCCCGAAATTAACGTTGAACCAGGATCAGCCTGCAACACATACCACATTTCGGTTTTTCCGAAAGAGTTATGACGTTTTTTGCCCAGCTCATCATCCGGATGAACCTGGATGGAAAGATCATCGTTGGCATCAATAAACTTGATCAGCAATGGAAATTCGGTTCCGAATTTTTCAAAAACCTTGTTTCCGGCCAACTCGCCTTTGTATTCGGCCAGCAAATCGGTTAATGCTTTTCCGGCCAGTTCGCCATCGGCAACCACCGAGATATCACCTTTCACGCCAGAAACTTCCCACGTTTCACCACAATTGGGCAGCGGAGAAAAATCTTTGTTTAAAACAGTTTTTATTTTTTCGCCACCCCAGATTTTGTCTTTAAAGATGGTTTTGAATTTT
Organism: Janthinobacterium lividum; assembly: GCA_050954865.1. GTDB lineage: Bacteria > Bacteroidota > Bacteroidia > Sphingobacteriales > Sphingobacteriaceae > Mucilaginibacter_A. Next base: position 2,706 of record JBPBQN010000173.1, read on the forward strand.
AGAGGATATAATTGTGAACTCATGTATTTAGGTCAATAATTTTTTAAAATGTTTTTTATAGAAGAAATTAATTCAGGTAATAATTTTGTTTTTGTTTTCCAGACTAAATCGTAATCAATACCAAAATATTCATGAGCAAGACGATTCCTGAATCCTTTCAGTTTGTGCCATTCCAAGTTTGGAAGTTTGGCTTTACTTTCATCCGGAAGCCTGTTTGCAGCTTCACCAATTACTTCATAATTTCTGATTACAGCGTCCATCGTTAGTTCATCCCGCATAAATTGTTCAAATGTGAGATGATTTGTATAACGAAGAATTTTTTCGGCACATTCTAAGATATCTTCAAACAGGAGTTTCGGCTCTCGTTTAGACATATAAAATCTCCGGTTTGATAATTTCGTAATATTTTGGTTTGATACCGTTTCTGGATACTAAATCAACTTTTCGGTTTAGTTTTTCTTCCAGTTCATCAGCCAAATCAAAAAAATCAGTATCAATTGGTTTGCTAAAAGTTACCACGATATCAATATCGCTTTGATCGGTAAAATCATCACGCACAATTGAGCCAAAAAGCCCCAATGTATCAACGCCGTATTTTGACATCAGCGCTGGTTTGAGCTGTGTTAAGGTAGATTTTACTTCTTCAAGATAAGTCATAACCAAATATACCAATCAATTTTAACAAAAAAGCATGCCCTCAAATCTGGAGCATGCTTCTTTTACCGGCATAAATTTGGTGTTGATTAACCTAATTTTGCTTTTAAGTTTTCGTCGATTGCTTCCAAAAATTCTTCGGTATATAAGTAATCACGACCATGTTCTACTTTGTTTCCGTGGATACAAACTGCCAAATCTTTAGTCATTTTGCCGCTTTCTACAGTTTCGATACAAACTTGTTCTAACGTTTTGCAGAAATCAATCAGTTCCTGGTTTCCATCTAAAATTCCGCGGAACTCCAAACCTCTTGTCCAGGCAAAAATAGAAGCAATTGGATTGGTAGAAGTTGGTTTTCCATTCTGATGATCGCGGTAGTGGCGCGTAACCGTTCCGTGTGCAGCTTCAGCTTCCATCGTTTTGCCATCTGGCGTAACCAACGTAGAAGTCATCAAACCTAAAGAACCAAAACCTTGCGCAACCGTATCAGACTGTACGTCGCCATCGTAGTTTTTACAAGCCCAAACAAAGTTTCCGTTCCATTTTAAAGCGGATGCAACCATGTCATCAATTAAACGATGCTCATAAGTAATGCCTGCTTCTTTAAATTTGGTTTTGTAATCCTGCTGATAAATTTCCTCAAAAATATCTTTAAAACGACCATCGTATCTTTTTAGGATCGTGTTTTTGGTGGATAAATACAAGGGCCAGCCTTTCATTAACGCCTGGTTGAAACAAGCGTGTGCAAAACCGCGGATGGATTCGTCGGTATTGTACATCGCCAAAGCAACGCCGTCGCCTTTAAAATTATAAACTTCAAAAGATTGCTCTGCCGCACCATCTTCCGGCGTGAAAGTGATGGTTAATTTGCCTTTTCCTTTAGTAACAAAATCTGTAGCACGGTATTGATCACCAAAAGCATGACGGCCGATGCAGATTGGAGCCGTCCAGTTTGGTACCAAACGCGGCACGTTGCTCATCACAATCGGCTCGCGAAAAACCGTTCCGTCCAAAATATTACGGATCGTTCCGTTTGGCGATTTCCACATTTGCTTCAACCCAAATTCTTCAACACGGGCTTCGTCAGGCGTAATGGTAGCGCATTTAATGCCCACGCCGTATTGTTTAATGGCGTTTGCAGAATCGATTGTAACCTGATCATTGGTTTCATCGCGGTATTCGATGCCTAAATCGTAATATTTAATATCCAAATCCAGGTAGGACAGGATCAGTTTATCTTTAATAAATTTCCAGATGATGCGGGTCATCTCGTCGCCATCCAGCTCTACAACTGGGTTAGCTACTTTAATTTTCTGTGGCATATTGCGTTTTTTATGGATAATTTTTTAGTGTTTCAAATATATAAAAATGATATAAGGCTGCTCGGATTTCTGGTAAAAATGACGATTATTGAATGCACAGACAAACTTCTGGCTTCAAATTTTCTTTATCTTCTATAAAATAAATCAACATGAACAATCCGAATCCTTTAGTTCCCGGTAATGACGAAAACCTTGACCGCGACAAAAAATTGAAAGAAATGGGCGATACAACCGATAAAAACGATCTGGCTTATAATACCGATAAAAACAGTTACGAACTGGATGTAAAAAGCGATGATCCTGATTATCAGCATGATTATCCGTATAATACAGCTGCTCCAAACGGCGAAGATTTTAATTCAACCTATGACGAGGCCAATCCGGAAGTTGCTGATGAATATATACCAAACGAAACGTTGGCAACTGATACCAACAGTTTGGATAATTTAGGCATGCACATTGATGAAGGCGAAGATATCGAGTTAGACCCGATTGATGAGATTTTAGCGCGCACGCCGGAAGATGACCGCGATGATCTGGATGAAGAAGGTTACCCGAAAAACGACCGCGGAATTGATGCCGAAGGTTATCCAACCAAAGATGTCGGCGATAATGATGATAAATTATTTAAATAATAAAAAAAGCTTCTCAAACGGGAAGCTTTTTTTATGGAAGAAAATTAATCAATTTCTAAATTAAAACGCTTCCGCAATTCCATCAATTCCGGATTTTTAGCAGCCATAAACTGAAATTTTTCTACCGGCGAATATGGTTTTCTTGACACCGATTGTTCTTCAATCCGGGTTTGTATTTCCAGGTTAAAATTCTTCAAAGTCGAACGTAAAAAGTTCATCAAATTGGGTTTATCATCCCTGAAAATGTTTTCCTGCGTTTTATTTTCCAGCACCAGCTCAAAAATATACGGCCGCAACATCACCGGTTTTTGGTTGTTAAAAACAGTAAGCAGCGTCATGCTTTTATCTTCTGCTTTGGCTTTTGCAGCATAATCACTCCACAATTTTAAAAATTCTTCCGGCGTAAAATCCTCAGCATCAGTTCCTTTTAAATAAGGGTCATCTTCAGCTTTTTCCTCTAAAGCCGTTTTCCCTAAATCTTTTAAAGAAGGGATTTTTACGGAAGTGGAAGTTAGGTTTAAATTCGGAATAAAAACTGTTGATTTCTCCGGAATAGTTTCGGGCAATACTGTTTTTAGCGGTGTTTTTTCTGCGGATTGTGGTTCGGTTTTAGGCTGAAAAACTTCTGGCAATACTGTTTTTACTGGAGTTTTTTCTGCGGAGATTGTTGCAGTTTCCTGCGGAGAATCTTCCAACGATACTGTTTTTACCGATGTTTTTTCAGCAGGTTTTTCATCCAGTTTAGAAACTTCAATTTTCGGCTCGTCATGAATTTTAATTGTCGGTTCGGCCAGCGATTGATCAATTTTTACGCTGATTTCCGGCGCAGGATTACTTAAAGTTTTCTGCGGAGAAACTACGGGTTCAGACTTTTTTTTTTCAGAATCCGGATTGCGTTCCAAACTTGATGCTTCTTTTACCAAGTTAAATGCGGCGGTGATATGGCACATTTTGATCAAAGCCAGTTCCACTTGCAGCCGCTGGTTTTTGCTGATTTTATACTGCAGATCGCACTGATTAGCCAGATTTAAAGCCGAAACCAAAAACGAAGCCGAAATTTGCTGCGCCTGCTGCTCATATTTTTTGCGGATGCTTTCGCTCACTTCCAGCAGTTTTAAAGTTGAAGCATCTTTTCCAACCAGCAAATTCCGGAAATGACTGGCCAAACCGGTGATGAAATGATAACCATCAAAACCGTTTGCCAAAATCTCGTTCAAAATCAGCAAACTTTGCGGCGTGTTTTCCCCTAAAATAAAATCCGTTAACCGGAAATAATAATCATAATCCAGGATGTTCAGGTTATCGATCACCAGTTTATAAGTGATTTCCTTCCCACCCGAAAAACTCACAATCTGATCAAACATCGAAAGCGCATCGCGCAAACCGCCATCCGCTTTTTGGGCGATGATGTGCAGGCCGTCTTCCTCGTAATTGATATGCTCTTTTTGGGCGATAAATTCCAGGTGCTTGGTCATGTCTTCCACTTGGATCCGGTTGAAATCAAAAATCTGGCAACGCGATAAAATGGTTGGCAAAATCTTGTGTTTTTCGGTGGTGGCCAAGATGAAAATGGCGTATGGCGGCGGTTCTTCCAGCGTTTTTAAAAACGCATTGAAAGCCGCTTGAGAAAGCATATGCACCTCATCAATAATATAAATTTTGTAGCGGCCAGCTTGTGGTGGAATGCGGACTTGTTCAATCAAATTCCGGATGTCATCCACCGAATTATTGGAAGCTGCATCCAGTTCGTGCACGTTAAAAGAGTTTCCGTTTTGAAAAGCACGGCAGGAATCGCAAACGCCGCAAGCTTCAATATCCGGCTGCAAATTGGTGCAGTTTATGGTTTTGGCCAAAATACGCGCGCAGGTAGTTTTGCCCACGCCGCGCGGACCGCAAAATAAAAATGCCTGCGCCAGTTGATTGTTTTTGATCGCGTTTTTAAGCGTTCCGGTGATATGCCGCTGGCCCACAACACTTTCAAACGTAACCGGGCGATATTTACGGGCAGAAACAACAAAATTATCCATCAGCACGAAGTTAAACAGAACGGCGGATTTGTGCAAACGCAGATTGTGATGCTGTTTTTATCGGTATAAAAACAGCATCAGTTTATTTTGTATTTTTGAGAACAAAGATTTACAACGATGCAGTTTTCTGATCTCGATCTAACCAAAACTTACACTTACGCCGATTATTTAAAATGGACTTTTGATGAGCGTTTGGAGCTGATTAAAGGTTACATTTTTAAGATGAGCCCGGCTCCGGCAGAGTTTCATCAGCGGATTTTGACAATTGTTGGCTCGGAGATATATAATTATTTGAAAAAGAAACCGTGCAAAGTTTATTTTGCTCCTTTTGATGTTCGTTTGGTTAGAAAAACGGTTACTGATCGGGAAATCACTACCGTTGTTCAGCCAGATATTTGTGTAATCTGTAATCCGGAAAAAATTGATAAAAAAGGTTGTTTAGGTGCGCCGGATATTGTAGTAGAAATTCTTTCTCCAGGAAACAACAAAACTGAACTAAAAAATAAATATGAAGTTTATGAAGAAGCAGGAGTGAAGGAATATTGGATTTTTCAGCCTGATTCTAAAAGCTTTTTAAAATATGTTTTGGATGAAAACGGACATTACCAAACTACTAAATTATTAACACTTGGCGACGAAGTTACCAGCACAATTTTTCCAGGTTTCAAACTTAACTTGGATGAAGTTTTTGCTGATCTTTTAACCGAAAATCCTAATTAACTATACTGTTTTTATTGACCTAAAATCAGAATTTTCTATACAAAACATGAGCCAGCAATCCACTTACATCAATCCGCTTATTAACACTGATTTTCCTGATCCATCCGTCATTTTTGTTCCCGGTGAGGGCTATTATGCGTATGCCACACACGATGAATCTTCACCCACAATCAACAACATACAACTTAGCAAATCTGATGATTTAGTTCACTGGTCGGAGCCTGTTGGAGCTTTAACTGAACCGCCAAGCTGGGCCAAAACCTGCAATAAATTTTGGGCACCACAAGTGGTTAAAGTAGGCAATCAATACCGTTTATATTTTGCTGCCGAGCCAGATACAAAAAACGGCATGTGCCTAGCTTTAGCGGTTTCCAGCGAGCCGCATGGCTTTACAGATATTGGCAAACCGCTGGCGCAAATTCCGGGTTCTGATTACAGAATGATTGATCCATGCTTCTTTTATGATGCAAAATCTGGTAAAAGCTTGCTGTATTACGGCTCTGCCCACGAGCCAATCAGCGTGGTAGAACTGGCCGAAGATGGATATTCTTTTATCAGCAAGCCAGTGGATGTTTTGCAACCGAAACCTGGCGTAAAGTTTGAAACCCTGCGTGAAGGATCTTTCGTAACGTATCAACCCCAATTTGATCGCTATTTTTTGTGGGTTTCCGGTGATAATACCTGGGCCGAAAACGGTTATGCGATAACAGTGTTTTGGTCGGATGATCCGATGAAAGAATTTAAACCGATTCCTACCAACCACCTCATTTTAAAACCAAATGAACATTGGGATTCACCAGGACAAAATTGTATCCTGACAGATGCAGCAGGTGAAGATTGGATCATTTATCATGCTGTGGATTCAAATGATCGTTTCATAGCAACTACGAGTGTTTTTAAACGTAAAATGTGCGCAGATAAAATTTTGTATGACCAGGAAGGATGGCCTTATATCAAAGATAGTTCACCATCGTATTCTGAAAATACTATCTTTTTTTAAGTTGAATTTGAATGCAGAATGGAAAGCTTTAACTAAAACAACTCCTGCAATCATCTAAATTAACTTCTAAAAACATACGATTTATCAATTGATAAATCTAAATATATATCTTGTGCAACATTAATATTTGATGCTTAAAAAATATTTACCCTTACTTCGTGTTTCGCATTACCTCAAAAATTGTTACATATTTTTACCGCTTTTTTTCTCCGGAGAATTTTTAAACCGAGATAAGTTTCTACAATCTGTCTTCGTATTTATTCCGTTTTGCCTGGTTGCAAGTTCCATTTATGTTTTTAATGATTTGATGGATATTGATTTTGACCGACAGCATCCTATTAAAAAAAACAGACCAATTGCATCCGGAAAAATAACTAAAGTTGAAGCGTATGTTTTAACTTTCATCTTGTTTTTGTTGGCAGCTGTGCTTTCATATAAAATCTCTTTGCCTGTTTTCGGTATTATACTTGGATATTTCATTTTAAATATTTTGTACTCCATCAAACTCAAAAACTTTGCTTTAATCGATGTAACCGTTATCAGTATAGGTTTTAATTTAAGAGTGCTTGCGGGCGGTGTGGCTTGTGATATAATGGTTAGTAAATGGCTGATGATTATGGTTTTTTTATTATCTATGTTTCAGGCACTTTCAAAAAGGATGGACGATATTTATCTTATGGCGAAAGATGTAAATAAACAAGTCAGGAGATCTATCCACGGTTATAGTTTGGAGTTTTTACAAATTGTATTGTCCATGCTCACAGGTGTAATGCTGGTTTGTTACATCATGTATATTATTTCACCGGAAATTGTAATAAGACTTGGAGAGTATTCATACTTTACAACTTTGTTTGTTTTACTTGGCTTGTTGCGTTACTTGCAATTAACGTTTATCAAAAAAACAAGCGGATCACCGGTAAAAATCTTAACCAAAGATCGTTTTATACAATTAAGTATTTTGTGCTGGATATTAACTTTTGCAATTTTAATTTATTTTAAATGAGGTTTGGTTTGAAATCAGTTTTAGCTTTACTACTGTTTGTTTATATTTTTCTAACTTTTCTATTCGCCTTTAATGGTTATCCCGGCTTCATTCAGGATTCTACCTGTTTTTTACCAACGGCTTATTTTATCAACCATTTTCATCAGCTGATCAATCCATTATATGATGCCGGTTTGGATCCTTTGCAACACCGGTTTTTGTTTTATCCGCCGTTGTTTCCTTATGTAATCGCTTTTATAAACCACTTGATGCCAGAGTTTTACAACAACATGGCTGTAAGTTTAACCCTGATTGATGATCTGAGTTTGATTGTACTTTTGATGAGTGTTGGAATTTATATCCGTAAAAACAGCATCAGAATAACTGCAATCTTGTATCTGTTTGCTATATTTTGGTTAGTAGCTTTGTTTTCGTTTTATGGTATCCAGGAAGGAAGACCAGAGGTTTTGTGCAAATTTTTTATCGCTTGTTTTTTGCTGAACAACATTTATCAAAATAAAAAACTCATTGATTTTAATAACGGTTTATTGGTTGGATTGAATCTGATCACTTCGCCGATTTCTACTTTTTATTTGATGATCATTACCGTTGGATTACTGATTTACCGCAATAATTTCAAGCTGAAACCAATTGTACAAACATTGATTGGGTTTGCAATTGTGCTGAGTGTTTTCAGCGTTTTATATCCATATCATCTTTCAGAACTGATACATAGTTTGCAAAAGCATTCTCAAAATGTAATTGTAAACCGGGTTAGCACCGGTGGCTTTAAAAACTTTGTTCAGTTTTATATCACTTATGCTTATGCGCCATTTTTGATTATCAATTTTGCATTGGCAATTTTATACGTTGGCTATGTTTCGATTAAAAAAAATAAGTTACTTGTATTTGGATTGCTGTTGCTGTTAACAGTACTGGTTTCCTATTTTTCATTTAAAGATATGCCGATGAATTACAACATGCTTGTTTTATCGCCTCTTTTTTTCTTTGTTTTGTTTGTGATCTACACTAAAATCCACCAAAAAAGAGTTTCTAATATTTTTCTGAAAACGGCATCTTCTATATTGGTTCTGGTTTTGCTTGTCAACTCTACAGGCTTCATTCGTAAAACATTGTTGTATTTTAGCACGCAGGATCAGAAAGTTTCTGGTGAAGCCTTCCGGAAAGATTTTATCCAGGTTTACAAGCTCATCCCAAAAAATAAGAAGATTGCAATTTCGTTTTCGCTTTGGCCATATTGCTTGGATCATTATAAAAGCATCACCATGACTAATTTGGATACCGCCGTGCAATACGAAATTTCACAACAATTGTATTCCGGATCCAACGAACCAAAACCCGAAACTGGTTTTAAGCTGATCAAAAATAACTTCATAACCAAGCATCCTAAACTACTTGGAAAACTGCCTTTAGGAAATACGTATCCCTGGTTTCAAACTGCTGTTTATGAGCGAAAATAAAGCAATCGCTTTTTTTGATTTTGACGGAACCATCACCAATCGTGATATTTTTTGGGACTACCTTTTTTATCGTTTAAAAAATGGATTATCACCAGTAAAACTGTTTAAAAGCTTTCCAATTTTTGCTTTGTATTCAGTTAAAATGATGAATAATGAAAAAGCTAAACAGCTGATTTTTAGTCAATTGTTTGGTGGAGAATCGATAGAATTTTTCAGAAAAACTGTTCAGCAATATTATAAAACTTCTTTTTCCGGGAGAGTACGAAAAGATGCGTTAACCAAAATTTTATGGCATAAAAGCAGTATGCACAAAGTTTATGTGGTTACTGCCAACTTTAATCTGATTGTACAGCAGTTTGCGGCCGAGCAAGGAATTGAATTTATTTCGACAGAGTTAGCCATTGAAAATAATATCCTCAGCGGAAAATTTAAAACGCCCAATTGTTATGGGGAAGAAAAGGTGATCCGTATTAAAAATGCTGTTTCAGATTTAACTTCTTTTTCTAAGATTTATGCTTACGGAGATAGTAAAGGCGACCGTGAAATGCTGGCTTTGGCAACTGATCCATATTACCGGTATTTCAAAAAGTAATTAAATTTGGCTTCAACCAAGATGCTTCTTTTATCACCTAAAAATTGGTGAATATCGGTTTGATAAATCCGTTTTTCTTCCTACATTTGCGCTCCGCTTTTTGGCGGATAAATCATTAAATATCAACAGCAAAGAATGCAACAGTACGAAACAGTAATCGTTCTTACCCCGTTGTTATCTGTAGAAGTAGCGAAAGAGGCCATTGCCAAATTCACTAAAATCCTTACTGATAATGGAGCCGAAATTATCCAGGAGGATAATTGGGGTTTGAGAAAATTAGCGTACCCTGTACAAAAGAAAACTACAGGTTACTATCACCTAACTGAATACAAGGCCCCGGGTGAACTAATTAATAAACTGGAAACTGAGTTTCGCCGTGATGAGCGCGTGCTTCGTTTTTTAACTATTTCGCTGGATAAACATGCCATCGCTTATAACGAAAAGAAACGTAGTGGTGCTTTTAATCAGCGTAAACCTAAAACTGAGGAGGCCGTAGCAAGATAATGGCAAACGATCAAATTAAATACGTTACCGCCCCTAAAGTAGAGGATAACCGTAAAAAATATTGCCGTTTTAAAAAGAACGGGATCAAATATATTGATTACAAAGACGCTAACTTTTTATTCAAGTTCATTAACGATCAAGGTAAATTATTACCACGTCGTTTAACCGGAACTTCATTGAAATTTCAGCGCAAAGTGGCTCAAGCCGTTAAACGTGCGCGCCATATTGGTTTATTGCCTTATGTTGCTGACTCTTTAAAATAAGCATACGAAATGGAAGTTATTTTAAAACAAGACATCAAAAATCTCGGCGAGAAAGATGATGTAGTAAATGTAAAGCCAGGATACGGTCGTAACTTTTTAATCCCAAAAGGATTTGCAAGTATGGCAACCGAATCTGCACGTAAAGTTTTAGCTGAAAACCTGAAACAAGCAGCTTTCAAACAAGAAAAAATCCGCAAAGATGCTGATGCAATTGCTGCCAAATTAGAAGGTGTAACCCTTACTATCGGTGCAAAAGCTGGCGAAAGCGGCAAAATTTTCGGTGCAATCAATACAATTCAGGTTTCGGATGCTTTGAAAAAACAAGGATTTGAAGTGGATCGCCGGAAAATTACTTTTGATAGTGAGCCTAAATTTGTTGGTGATTACACTGCAAACTTAAACTTGCACAAAGAAGTAAAAGTGAAAGTTCCTTTTACAGTTGTAGCTGAATAAGTTTTATGACATAAGATTGTATCTAATTTGAGATGCTTCTTTTATCACCTAAAAATTAACATAAATAAAAAGGTGTCTGAGTAATCGGGCACCTTTCTTATTTATATTTGAACCCAAATGCGCCTTTTTAAATATCTGCTTAAATTAATTTTAATTGGTTTTTTCGGCACCACCATCCTTTGGGTTTTGCTGTATAGATTTGTTAATCCGCCGATAACTTTGCTGATGATTGATCGTGGTTTTGAACGAAAATCAGCCGGAAAAGACTGGAAAATTGATAAAACATGGGTTCCGTTTGGTCAGATGTCCATCAACATTAAAAAAGCAGCTGTGGCAGCAGAAGATCAATTGTTTTTAGAACATCACGGATTTGATTTGAGGGCGATCGAACTGGCCATCGAGAAAAATCAAAACAATAAAAAACGTTTGGTTGGCGGCAGTACCATTTCTCAACAAACCGCTAAAAACGTGTTTTTGTGGCCCGGACGATCTTATGTGCGCAAGGCTTTTGAAGCTTATTTTACGATGCTGATTGAAGCATTGTGGAGCAAGGAACGCATTATGGAAGTTTATTTGAACGTGATAGAAATGGGCGACGGCATTTATGGTATTGAAGCGGCTTCGCAGGATTACTTTAAATGTCCGGCTTTTGAGCTGACTAAAAGGCAAGCTTCATTGATTGCAGGCGTTTTCCCAAATCCACTAAAATGGTCGCCGGCCAAACCAACCAAATACATTAGGCACCGAAGTTATCTGATCATGAAAAACATGACCAGACTAGGCCCGCTGGATTTTTAGTCGATAAAAGAAGTATCGGTTTTATTGTAACCATACTTATTTTGTCAGGTAAAATTCGGGTATCGATTTGCGCTTTGTCATTCTGAGAATAAGAGGAATCTTAATCGAACAAAACAATTTTTACTTCAAATAAGATTTCTCTCTTCGTTCGAAGTGACAGAAAACTTCCCCAATAACAAAAAACTATGCCTGAATAAGATTTCCAAAAACACGGTTGTGCCAACTGTTTTTTAATGGAACCTGCCACTTGTTTTCCAAATCTGCTAGCGTAGAAACCATGTTGTTAAAAACGATGGTTTCAGCATTTACTTTTCCTTCGCGCAGCAAAGTTTCAAACGCTTCACGATTGGCAGTTTTAATTTCATCTCCGGAAAAATAAGCGGTTTGAAAACGATCAAAAAGATTAATATTGAATTCGCTTTCTACTTCTTTCATGAAATGGACAGATTTATCGATTGAACAACCGCTTGCACCAGCCTGGCTTTCATCAACCAACAAAATTATAAAATGGTTAAAAACTATTTGTGCGGCAGCCTTTAATTGCTGATTGTGTGCCGTCCAGCTTTGCGCAAACTGGTTTAATAAAGGTTGCAGTTTTACAATTTCCGTTTCTGTAAGTTCACGGTTAGTTTGATAAATCCAGATTCTTGACGCAGGTGAAAATTCCATTTTGCAAATTTAACTGAATGCTTGTTTTATAGTTGTAATTTTTTTGATTTTCAATTTCAATTTAAGTTAATTTAACTTAAATAATTAAGTTTCAAATCATTGACTTTGCCTGCAATTTGAAAATCTGGTAGTATAATGCTTCAATATTTTGTCAGAATTAGCTTCAAAATATTTTTTTGAAAAAAAATTTTAAAAAGTAAAAAAACACACTACATTTGCAACCCCAAGCAGGGGGTACCATAGCTCAGTTGGTAGAGCAAAGGACTGAAAATCCTTGTGTCGCTGGTTCGATTCCAGCTGGTACCACAAAAAGCCCGATTTATACTAATCGGGCTTTTTTATGCCTGAAAATTTTACTTTTAAATAAAACCAACGCTTCAATTGTTATTAATTTTAGATCAGCAGGCAAACTGTTTGTTCTTTTTACAATTATCAACTAATATCAAAATAAAATACAATGGAAAAAATGGACGACGATGCCATCATGGCTCATATCAAAACGCTTACAGAAAGACAGGAAGAACTTTATGGCAAAGAACTTTTGACCGATAAAGAAGTGGACGAGCTACATAAAATAAAACCTGAACAAGACCAATACTGGGATTTGTTGCGTCAGCGACGTGCTTTGCGCGATGCAGGCGAAGACCCAAATCGTGCATCGATGCGATCAGAAAAAACGATTGAAAACTACGAAGAGTAGTAAATTTTGATCCTTCAATTCATTTGCATACAACTCTAAAGAAATGAATAATTGGAGTTGTATGCTTCTTTTATCGCCTAAAATTTCGGCTTTATCTCACAATCAACACCCAACCTGATTTTAAAATTTTATTATCATTGCTGATCTTATAAAAATAAGTTCCGACAGGTAAGGGTTGGCCGTTAAATGATCCGTCCCAGGGATTATTATTGCTGCTTGTTCTGTAAATTTCTTTTCCGTAACGGTTGTAAACTTCAGTAATACTTGCAGGAAAAGCTTCTAAAGCAATAATATTCCAGGTATCATTAACACCATCAGCATTTGGAGAAAACGTGTTTGGCACATTCAGTTCCTGGTAAACCTGCACGTTCACAGAATCTACCGTTTCACCACAACCCAAAGTAGAAACTACATGAAGCGTGTAAGTAATATTTTCTGTGGGCGTAACTAAAGGTTCCAGCGTATTGGCATTGGTGAGATAAGTGGTTGGCGACCAATAATAAGTATAATGATCACCTTGCACTTTTCCAGACAGAAGTACTGATTTCCCGGCAGTTACTTTTTTATCCATACCGGCATCTGCAATGGGCTGTTTGGTAATAGTTATCGTAACAGAATCTGTATTGATACAACCAAATTGGTTAGTTATTTTTACATGATAAACAGTGGTAATCAAAGGATTAGCAGCAGGATTGGCAACCGTTGTATCAGACAAACCCGTGGCCGGATACCAGCGATAAGATATGCCGCCGCTTGCATTTAAAACCGTGCTGCTTCCCTGGCAAATAGAAACATCAGCACCGGCATCAAAACTGGTTGTCGGATTTAAGTTTACCTGAACAGAATCGGTTGCAACACAACCTTCTGCCGAAGTGAGTTTTACTTGATACATACCAGCCTGAGCAGAACTCACATTTTTTATAACAGGATTTTGTTCTGAAGAAGTAAAACCTGCCGGGCCGGTCCATTGATACGATGTTCCGTTTGCAACACCTAAATTCAAAGTTTCACCAGTGCATAAAGGTGTGTTAGCGGTAGCTGCCGGAATTGGTTTTGCATTAACTTGTACACTTGCCGTATCAGAAAAAACTTGACAGCACGCTAAATCTTTGTTTTGTTCCTGCACGCTGTACAATCTGTACTGATAAAGTCCGGGCAAAGCAGATTTGAAATTTAATTGTACTGAAGTAGCTGTTGCACCCGCCAAATCTTTCCATCCCGAACCATCATTTGCATTTACCTGCCATTGATAAACCGGATTTTGATGCCCAGCAATAATGTTTGTTCCTAATTGATAAGTAACATCATCACCCTGACAAAGCGCCAGCTGTTGTACCGAATTTTGTGCAACAAAAGAAGTATTCAAATCAGGTTGGCAAGGCCGTACAGTAATGTCATCCAAAGCCAAATCATTGCCATCGCCGCCGGGAGCATTGTTGATAATCTTGATGACAATATCTGTTTGCTGAACCGGCGTGGTAAAATATAGCTTGAAATTACGCCATATTGGTGTATTTGTTGTAGGAATATCACCTGAATTAAATGTGTTTAACACTGTGCCAGAGCTTGTTTCCACCGATAAAGTAACGTTAGCATCAATACCATTTAACAAGTCTTTATTGAGCAAACTAATCAGCCATGAAGATAACTCAAAAGTGGTATTCGGGCAAAGTCCGGTTAAGCGGTTTGTGTAAAGAATATCTCCAACAGCTGCACAATTAAAAATCATCATGTAACCGTTAGTATTTCCGGTATGATCGTTTATGGGAAACCACTGACTGTAAAAACCAGCTGTATTATTTACAATGCTGTATTGTTTGTACAGTAAACCGTAGGTATCAGTATAAATATAATCGGTTTGGGTAAGCGGTAACGGGTTTCCTCTGTCTGCACCTGCACCAAAATCAACATTAAATACCGGTTGGCCTAAAACTCCGGTGCAGGATTGTGCTTCACAACGCGAAAAAAACAGCGGTAAAAACAGTATGCTTGACAATACAAACAGCTTTACAGCTATTGTATCCTTAAAATTTAAAAGTTTCTTCATTCACCTTCACAAAAAATCCTGCATAAATTAAATCTATGCACAGCAGTTTTACGGGTATGGTTAATAATTGGTTTTACAATACTACGTAATTGCCGATGAACAAAGTTTTATGTTTAGAGAGATTTTTGTTTTGAGTTGAAATAGGAATGTTCAATTGTGAATTGGCAGATGCTGTTTTTACCGCCTAAAAATCAGTATTACCGCCTGAATAAAAGTGAATTGCAAATTTAAATCGGTAAACAAAGCATTAAAATTAATGTTGAATGGGCTAAAACCTAAATCCTTTGCCTTATCAATTTCCGGTACTTAAACACAGTGCGCAACTACGCTACTTTACTTTTTTTTATTTGTATGCCATGCAAGGCATTCCGGCTGGCTTTGCTTTAACAGCAATTGCCAACTTTTTAATTGGGAAAGGCATTAGTGCGCTTGCAATAGGCAGTTTTGATGCCATAATTGGTATTCCGTGGATTTTCCAGTTTATCTGGGGCGCATTAATTGATCGGTACCAGTTTTCGTTGATGGGCCATCGCAAACATTGGATTGTGTTTTCTCAGCTGCTGGCGTTGGCGGTTACTTTATGTTTATTGCTGATCAAAAATCCCGTTCAGGAAATCAGTTACATAACGGCCATCTTTTTTGTGCACAGTATTTTTGCTTCGATACAAGATGCCAGTGTTGATGCCGCCGCCATTGCCATTGTGCCGCAGCAGGAGCAGGGTCGCATCAATGCTTTTATGCGCTCCGGAATGTTGTTGGGTGTAGCTGCAGGCGCTGCCGGTTTTTCAACGCTGTTGCATCGGTTTGGCTTTTTTTATGCTGCGGCTTTCCAGTCGTTACTGTTATTGATTTTTACGGTGCTTACTTACCTCACTAAAATCGATCGCTCTGATAGTTACATTCCATCTTTCAACCTAAAAAAACATAAAAAATTTGATGTTGAATCTGATGAAAACCCAAGTTTAAAATGGCTTTTTAAAGAATTATACAAAGGAGTTATACATAAAAACAGCTTAAAAACCTTTGGAATGATTGCGCTGGTTTATTTGTGTTTGAGCATTTTCATTCGTTCCTACACTTTTCAACTCATACATTTTTTGCATTGGGATGATAACCAGCTTTCGGTTTTGCAAGGAACCTGGGGAAGCATTATTACCATTGCGGTTACTTTGGGCGGAGGAATTATTGCTGATCGTATTGGTCCAGGAAAATTACAACTGTTGGTGATGATTGCGGTAATTACATTTTTTTTAGTGTTCAGCAGTTTAGGATCCTTTTGGATAAACAGAACATTTAGCACCAGCGGAATAATTTTGTACAGCATGGCCGATCCAATTTTTAGTGTTGCCGCTATGCCGGTATTAATGGCATTGTGTTTGGCAAAAGTAGAAGGTTCGCAGTTTACAACTTATATGGCTATCGTAAATTTATGCGATGTAATCGGAGCGTATGTTTCGGGTTGGG
>JBPBQN010000174.1:0-18847 GCA_050954865.1 Janthinobacterium lividum
TTTCTCGCTGGATATCGATCAAAACTTTATAGCTGCCATTTTAACGGTTATTGGTTATTCTATCAATGATACTGTGGTTGTGTTTGATAGAATCCGCGAGTTCCTTGGCCTGCATCATTCTGCAACCGATAAACCTGAAGAAGTAATTAACGATGCCATCAACAGCACTTTGAGCCGTACAATTATTACCGCTTTAACCGTAATTTTTGTATTGATTGTGTTGTTTATTTTTGGTGGAGAAGTAATCCGAGGATTCTCTTTTGCCTTGCTGATTGGTGTTTGTTTCGGCACTTATTCTTCCATCTGCGTAGCTACACCGGTTATTGTAGATTTTGGCAAGAAAGATTTGGATTAAATTTCATCTCAATCTACTAAAAGCCGTTCTGAATCAATCAGAACGGCTTTTGTATTTTATCTTAAAACAGAATTCTTATAATACTGTAATTAAGGTATGGAATCAAATTACAACTCAAGCTTTCCAAAAGTCGTGATTGTTGGCGCAGGCTTTGGCGGAATTGAAATGGCTAAAAGTTTAAACAACAAAGAAGTTGACGTTTTATTGGTTGATAAACACAATTATCATACATTTCAGCCTTTGATGTATCAGGTTGCTACCGGCAGCCTGGAGGCAGATTCAATTGCGTTTTCTGTCAGAAAAAACTTTGAAGGCCAGAAAAATTTCCGTTTCCGGATCGCAGAAGTAAACAAAATTAATACCGATAAAAACAGTATCGAAACTTCTATTGGCGATATTGAATACGATTACCTGGTTTTGGCAACCGGCTCTACAACTAATTTCTTTGGAAATAAAGAGATGGAGCAACACGCGCTTCCAATGAAAAGCATTGTAGAAGCGTTAAATCTCCGCAGTGCCATTTTACAAAATCTGGAAACCGCACTGTTAATGCCAACAAAAGAAGAACGTGAACCATATCTCACATTTGTACTGGTTGGTGCCGGACCAACTGGTGCAGAGCTGGCTGGATCAATAGCAGAAATACGCAACTATGTTTTAAACAAGGATTATCCAGAGTTGCAAAAAGAAGAAATGAAAGTTTATCTGGTAGATTTTCTGCCGAAAGTGTTGGCTAACATGTCTGAACAGGCTTCTAAAAAGGCACAGCAGTTTTTAGAAAACATGAGTGTTGAAGTGCTTACCGGCGTAAAAGTAGAAAACTATGATGGTGATGTAATCTCTTTTGAAGGTGGCCGAAAGATCAATACCAAAAACGTAATTTGGTCTGCAGGTGTAATGGGTGTTGTGCCAGAAGGTTTTTCAAAAGAACAGATTGCCCGCGGTAACCGCATTTCTACAGATGAAGTTAACAGAGTGACCGGTTTAAACAATGTCTTTGCCATCGGCGATGTATCTTCTTCTGTTTCTGAAGCGATGCCAAAAGGTTTGCCCGGCGTTGCGCCGGTAGCCATCCAGCAGGGAAAACATCTGGCTAAAAATATTTTGCACCTGATTAAAAATGAGCCAACCGTCAATTTTGTATATAACGATCAAGGTTCTATGGCAACTATTGGCCGCAACAAAGCAGTTGTAGATTTAGGAAAAATTAAATTTCAGGGATTTTTTGCCTGGTTAACGTGGATGTTTATTCACTTGGTTTTATTGATGGGTTTCCGCAATAAAATAGTCGTATTTATCAACTGGTTAGGCAGTTACATGAGTTATAATGGTGGAACACGATTAATTATCCGGCCGTTTTACAAAAAACCGGTTGCCGTTGCAGAACCATCTCCACAAGTATAAGCAACTTCAAACTCCTCCAATTAAAAAGCCGATTCGTGACGATTCGGCTTTTTAATTAAATCCTGAATTTAGGCAGGTAAAAGAAGCATGCTGTTTTTATCACCTAAAACTAAGCATTATCGGGCAAAGCATTCAGCACCATTTTATAATGCCTTATGCCAGCTTCTTCAAACTCCTCGCCCATCTTTTCAAATAAAAACTTTTTATATAAAGTAACTGCTTGTATTTGTGCATGAAGGTAAACCTGATCGGCTCCTTTCGGTAAATCTGCCAAAACCGTTTTTACCAAAGCCTGGCCAACGCCAAAACCTCTAAATTTTTTCAAAACGGCAAAACGCTCAAGTTTATAACCGTTTGCAGTTTTGCGCCAACGGGCTGCGCCTGCCGGTTCATCGTTTACGGTTGCTAAAAAATGCGTGGATTCATCTTCATATTCCCATTCCAGTTCTGGCGGACAATTTTGTTCATCTACAAAAACTTCTCTGCGGATGGCAAAAACTTGTTCCAGTTCAGCCTGATTATTGGTTTTATTTACTTCAATGTTATTCATTCTTCTTTATTCAAAATAGTTTCATTCACACTTTTAGCTTTACGCTGCTGGTTTATCTTGGCAGCATCAATAGAATGTGATTTATGAATATCAGAATCTTTTTCAGCCAAGTCAGTTAAAGCACAATAAAATTCGTGTAATTTATCCAATTCTTTTTCAGATAAATCCTCAATACTAACCATCCGGTTGCTGGCAAATTTATTAGCCGCAATCAACTCATTTAGTTTTAAATGAACTGCTTTAGAATCTTTATTCTGCGCTTTCTGAATCAAAAAAACCATCAAAAAAGTAATAATGGTTGTTCCGGTATTAATTATTAATTGCCAAACATCAGAATATTTAAAAAACGGCCCGGTGACTGCCCAAACCAAAATAATGATTACCGCCAGAATAAATGCGGTTGCACTGCCGGTTGCTTTAGTTGCCCAGTTGGCAAAATGCTCAAACAAATTAGGATTATCAGACATAAATTTAAAATAGTTTCTTAACAAACAAAAAACGCCATTAAATTATAATAATGGCGTTTTTTGTTGTTTTACGGGAATTATAATTTTTCGTTTACGTTGATGCAATTTAAATCATCAAAAGCAGCAGTTAAACGTTTTACAAAGTTTTCTTCGCCTTTGCGCAACCAAACCCGCGGATCATAATATTTTTTGTTTGGCGCATCTTCTTTGCCCGGACTGCCAATTTGTGTTTGCAAAAAGCCTTCATTGGCGTGATAGTAATTTAAAACACCTTCCCAGAAAGCCCATTGCATATCGGTATCAATATTCATTTTGATGGCTCCGTAAGAAATCGCTTCCCGAATTTCTTCCTGTGTTGAACCTGATCCACCGTGAAAAACAAAATTCACTGGTTTATCCGCAGAAAGGTTAAAATGCTGTTTTACATATTCCTGAGAGTTGTGCAAAATAACCGGTTGCAATTTTACGTTGCCTGGTTTATAAACACCGTGCACATTGCCAAAAGCCGCAGCAACTGTAAATCGCGGACTAACTTTGCTTAAATGTTCGTAAGAATAAGCTACATCTTCTGGCTGCGTATATAAACGGGAACTATCTACATCAGAATTATCCACGCCATCTTCTTCGCCGCCGGTAACGCCTAATTCAATTTCGATGGTCATGCCCATTTTAGCCATCCGCTCTAAGTATTTGGCAGAAATTTCGATATTTTCTTCGATTGGCTCTTCGGATAAATCCAGCATATGCGAAGAAAACAATGGCTTATTGTGTTCAGTAAAAAATTGCTCGCCGTGCGTTAACAAACCATCAATCCAGGGCAATAATTTCTTTGCCGCATGATCAGTGTGTAAAATTACTGCAACGCCATAATGTTCGGCCAGCAAATGCACGTGTTTAGCAGCAGAAACCGCACCCAAAATACAGGCTTGCAATTGATCGTTATTTAAAGATTTGCCTGCATAAAACTGCGCGCCACCGTTAGAAAGCTGAATAATAACCGGAGAATTAACTGCTTTTGCAGTTTCCATCACCGAGTTGATGGTATTGGTATTGATTACATTAACGGCAGGCAAAGCAAACTGATGCTGTTTAGCCAATTCAAATAATTGCTGTACCTGATCGCCATGAAGTACACCTTTTACATTTTTAAGGTCCATGATTATGATTATTCTTTTAAGAACCGAAGTTAAGGAAAATTGATCTTACAGCAATATAATCTAAAATTTTAAGCTGAAAGTTGATGGTCAGCTGCAAAAACTTAACTTTTTTACTGCTGATGTTTTTACCTGTGAAAAATGCTGGTGGATAATTTTTTCGTTAATTTGTGCCTATAAAAACAGTATAGATGGCCTGGTTTAAAAGGGAAGAAAAAGGAATAATCACCACCACCGAAGAAAAAAAAGAGGCTCCGGATGGCATTTGGCTAAAATGCCCAAATTGTAAAAAGCCGCTTCATTATAAAGAACAGGTTGAAAATCAATATGTTTGCCATTATTGCAACTACCATTTGCGCATTGGCTCCAAAGAATATTTTAGTATTCTGTTTGACAACAACGAGTTTACAGAGCTTTTTCCAAATCTGGTTTCTGCGGATCTACTTGATTTTGCTGATACCAAAAAATATACCGATCGGCTTGCCGAAAGTAAAGCCAAAACCGGTTTAAAAGATGCGATTCGTGCAGGTTATGGCAAAATAAATGATCAGGATATTGTGATTGCCTGTATGGATTTTACCTTCATTGGCGGTTCTATGGGTTCTGTTGTGGGTGAAAAAATTGCGCAAAGCATTAACTATTGCCTGGAACACAAAATGCCTTTTTTAATGATTTCTAAATCCGGCGGTGCGCGGATGATGGAAGCTGCGTTTTCCCTGATGCAGATGGCTAAGACTTCGGCTAAATTAGCTTTGCTGGCTCAGGCAAAACTGCCTTATATTTCTTTGCTTACCGATCCAACAACTGGCGGCGTTACCGCTTCTTATGCTATGCTGGGCGATATCAACGTTTCAGAACCTGGTGCTTTGATTGGTTTTGCCGGTCCAAGAGTCATTAAAGAAACGATTAAAAAAGATTTGCCAAAAGGATTTCAAACGGCAGAATTTGTATTGGAACACGGATTTTTAGATTTCATTGTTGATCGCAGAAAAATGAAAGAGCAGTTGGGCAGTTTCATAAAAATGCTTAATAACTAATATTTTTAGTTTTTATTCATCAAACTAAAACTTTTTTTTACCGTTTAGGTTGAATATTTATTAACCAAACAATACAAAAATGAGCAAGCCAGAACAAGATCCTTCTAATCAAAAAAACACTGAAAACAACAATCAGCCGACAGATAATACTAATACAATTAAAGATCCGGATACCTGGACAACCGGTGAAGAACCAATGACAGGCGCACAACACTCGTATTTGAAAACTTTATCAGACCAAGCCGGAGTTGAAATTGATGAAACTTTAAACAAAGCAGAAGCATCCAAAAAAATTGATGAATTACAACACAAAACCGGTCGCGGGTTAGAACATTAATTAAAAAATAATCTTATTTTAAATGAAATGCTTCTTTTAGGAGCATTTTTTTTGTTTAAATAATTTTATCATTACTGTAATTTATGTCAGAAATTAACGTCAATCCAGTCGAAACCCAATCCGTAAAGAATGTTTTATTTTTTGGTGATAGTTTAACAGCTGGTTACGGCTTAGCGCAACATCAATCTTTTCCGGCCTTAATTCAGCAAAAAATTGATTTACAAAATCTGCCTTACCGAATCATTAACGCTGGTTTAAGCGGAGAAACTTCGGCAGGTGGAAAATCCAGAATTGTAAATCAGCTTAATCAGCCAGTTGATATTTTTGTATTGGAACTGGGCATCAATGATATTATGCGTGGTATCACGGCAGCAGAAACTATCAGCAACTTACAGTTTATTATAGATTTTGTTAAAATCAAGCAGCCTAATATAAAGCTGGTTTTACTTGGGATGGAGCTTCCTTCGTTTTTAACCGGCCATATCTTAACAGAATTCAGGATGATTTTCAGAAATTTAGCCGATAAAAACAGTATGCTTTTTATGCCGTTTTTGCTACATGGAGTTGCCGGAAACCGATTATTAAACCTGGCAGATGGCGTGCATCCTAATTCAAAAGGTTATGAAATTATTGCCGGAAATTTATGGCCACTTTTAAAAACTATACTTTAACGTATGCTATTATTATCAATCTAAATTAAATTGACTGTAACTTTTTTGCGTGGGCTTCATGCAAAACGGTTAATAATTTAACGATGTACCTGTTTTTTGCAATTAGTTCCGGAGTTTTAAACAACCAGTATTCAGATAAAAAAATCGTGCTTGCTTTTTCTATTTCAATTAAATATTTGTAAAATTCTTCTTCGGTATTGAATACAATAGTTGATGTTTTGTTTTTATAAACAGGCAGCGGCAACTGATAGTTCTGCAAATTGGTTAATATGATTTTATCAACATCAATTTCTAAAAAAAATTCATTCATTACTTAAAACAAGTTGTAGTAGATTTTACATTATTAGAAGCATGTAATCGAGTTTTGAAATGGTAGATGATCAAGTTTCAAACAATTACATTATCACGTACGTAAAAATTAAAACCTCAATTATCATTTTTACGTAATTATTTTTCATGGAACCATATAAAATTTACTGTAAGCTAAAATCAGACTTAAAGATAAAAATGGAGTTGCTGTTAAGTTTAAAACAAACTACAACTGATCAACAAGAGATTGTATCTTTAGAAATTGCAATTGAAGAAGATTTAAGTGCACTGAACATGGTTTTTAATCACCTGATTTCATAGCAATTTATAAAATCGCATGAATGTGAAAATCCATTTTTGTGATATAATTTACTTTTGTAATGCCTTTATCCTCATACACTTTCAAGAAAATTTACGTTAAAGCTAAAAACTGAGATGAGTTGTCCGTTTTTCAACCTAAAAAAAGCATCGTTAACTTGTGTTTTAGCTGTTGCAGCGATGTGTTGTTCGGCACAAAAACAGCTGCTTAGCTACCAGGATTTTCAATATATTACCCAAAATAATGCAGCCGCTGTTACTACTTTTTTACAGCAAAAAGATTATCATCTGCAAAGTTCATCCAACGGGAACATTCGTTTTTTTGGGTTAATGGCTGATGAAGATTATAACGACATTGATATCAGCATACAAGGCAAGCGCACTATTGTGGTTTTAAACACTACGGATTTGCTTCAGGTAAAAAACATTCAAAACAGCTTGAATAGTTATTCTTTCAAAAACACTAAAAACGGCAAATTATACCGGATTAAAGATGCGGGTATCAATACACTAAATCTTAAAGAACCTGCAAGCACCGAAAAACCTTACACCATTCAGTTTGAAAATTAATGCTGATTTTACCTAGTACTTCTTTTATCACCTATTTTTTTGTTTTCGGCAGATTTTCAGTGATGTAACCGTTAAAAGAAATAGCTTGACGATTATTGCTTGTTACGCTTAAATTGCTATAACCTTCTTCGGAAATATTCAGAATAAATTTCCGGGTTTCTTTTACATCTTTTGGGACAATAGTAACTTCCCATCCACCTTTTTTATCTTTAACATTCTGATAATCAAAGTTTTTTGATTTAAATTGAATACCAGTTTCAGTTGGATCATTTGGGTTTACTGGCGCAACATAAGCTCTGCCATAATAAGGCAAATAGCTATCTACAGAATCTTTAGAAACTACCACGCTGTAATCATAATTTAAGTTGATGGTTCTCCAGCCAAGCGGATTGGCCAGCTGCGCCATAAAAACATAGTTTTGATTATTAACCATTTTTTCAACCGCTGCAATTTTGGCCTGTTTTTTCTGAGCTCTCGTATTTTGTGCTTCTGCCGAATTAAAAGAAGAAAACAAACAGCATAACAAAAGCAAATATTTTGAGGGTTGAGATGAAAGCTTAATCATAATTGTGCATTAAAAACAATGATCTATTCGGGTTAAAACAACTAACTTTCAAATCATATTAATTTTAGGCTGATAAAAGAAGCATCATACTTCTTTTATCAGCCTTTTTTCATGCTGATTTTTATGAAGGAAAAGGCGCATTAAACAAAGCACTTTTGCGCAGCTTTAGCCTTATCGATTTTGAAGTTGGTTGATTACTGCTGTCGGCCACACAATTTATCGGCACCAAAACATTCGTTTCCGGATAATAAGTTGCGGCACAACGCTCCGGAATATCATAAGAAACGACGATAAAACCTCTGGCTTCGCGCTCTTTGTCTCCGTAATTATTGTACAAATCAACTACTTCGCCAATTTCAAAACCCAAGCGAAGAATGTCTGCCGGATTTAAAAAGATCACTCGCCGTTCGTTGTAGATGCCTCTGTACCGATCGTCCAAACCATAAATAGTGGTGTTAAACTGATCATGGCTGCGGATCGTCATCATCAACAGTTCGTCATCAGCCAGTGGTTCAAACACTAATTCGGTTACAGAAAAATTAGCTTTTTTGTTCGGCGTGTCCCACTCGCGCGTTCTGGTTCCGTTTGGTAAATAAAAACCGCCTTTTAAGCGTACTTTTTCGTTGTAATCATCAAACCCGTTAACTACTTTTTCCACATCGTCCCGAATGGCATCGTAGTTTTTCTCGTATGCATCCCAATCAACTTTAGAACGACTGCTTAACGTAGCTTTTGCCATCCGACAAACAATCACCGGCTCGCTCAGCAAATTTTTAGAAACGGGATTTAAAACACCTTTAGACATTTGCACCACGCCCATCGAGTTTTCGCACGATACAAACTGCGTAATGCCATCGTGCACATCCAAATCTGTTCGGCCCAAACATGGCAAAATCAAGGCTTCTTTGCCGTGCACCAAATGGCTGCGGTTTAATTTGGTAGATACGTGCACGGTTAAATCGCACTTGCGCAAACCTTCAGCTGTATAAGTCGTGTCAGGCGTGGCGGATAAGAAGTTGCCGCCCATCGCGAAAAACACTTTTGCTTTGCCTTCATTCATGGCATGGATGGATTTTACAACATCAAAACCATGCTCGCGTGGCGGATCAAAACCATGTATTTTTTTAATTTGATCCAGCAAAGCTTCATGCGGTTTATCAAAAATTCCCATCGTACGGTCGCCCTGCACATTGCTGTGTCCGCGCGTTGGGCAAGTACCTGCACCAGGTTTTCCGATACTTCCTTTCAGCAACAACAAATTAACCAGTTCGTTAATCGTATCAACCGCATTTTTGTGCTGCGTAATGCCCATCGCCCAGCAAACAATAATTTTGTTATGATGCTTTAAAAGCTCAACCACTTCTTTCACCTGATCTAAAGAAATGCCGCAAACTTCAAGCAAATAATCCAGTTCATATTTTTTTGCTTCGGAAATAAAATCTAAATAACCGGCCGTATTATCTCGAATAAAATCATGGTCAAAAACAGTACCCGGCTGCTCCTCTTCTGCTTCCAGCAGCAACATTTCTATGGCTTTGATCAGGGCCAGATCACCATTAATTTTCACCTGTAAAAAGATGTCTGTTAGTTTGGTGTCGATGTCCATCACACCTTTAAACTTCTGCGGATTACTGAAACCGAGCAAACCGGCCTCGTGCAAGGGATTAACAGAAACTATTTTTGCACCGTTTGCCCTGCCTCGTTGCAAAGCCGTTAACATTCGCGGGTGGTTGGTTCCCGGATTTTGACCGAGAATAATAATTACTTCCGCTTCATAAAAATCCTCCAGCGTAACTGATCCTTTGCCAATTCCTAAGTTTTGTGCAAGCGCAAAACTGGTAGATTCGTGGCACATGTTGGAGCAATCCGGCAGATTATTCGTGCCATATTCTTTGGTAAATAACTGATAAACATAAGCCGCTTCATTGCTCGTTCTGCCGGAAGTGTAAAAAATAGCTTCGTTAGGGCTTTCCAAACGATTAAGATGAGAAGCAATTTTCTTGAAAGCATCGTCCCAGCTAATTGGTTGATAATGCGTTCCACCCTCTGGCAAATACATCGGTTGTGCTACACGGCCTGATTTGTTAATATGGTAATCATCCAGTCTGGAAAGCGCTTCGACCGAATTCCGCGCAAAAAAGTCAGGTTTTATACTTTTAGATGTGGCTTCATCGGCAACGGCTTTTGCACCGTTTTCGCAATATTCTGCGATGGAAGAACGGTCGTCATCCGGATCAGGCCAGGCACAACTCGGACAATCATAACCCAATTTTTGGTTGAGTTTAAAAAGGGCTTTCATGCCGCGAGCAACAGGCATCTGCCCAAAAACATGCTCTGCAGAAACTACAACAGCATGCACACCGGCGGCCACATCTGCAGGTTTGCCTAATTTTAAGCCTAAAAATTTTTCCGGGTTTTCTGCGGAGGGCTTTAATTCTTTATCCATTTTTAACAGGTTTTAACGGGATTTTCGTAATAATCGGATTGATCTTCCGATTCATCACCATCAATACATTTATAATCTTTTTCAATCAGCAGGAAAAGCGTTTTACCGTCAGCTATCGGCAAATACTGACTGTAACCAACAACATCCGTATCTACCCATTCCTGCATTACGGCGTTGGGTACAAAAACCGTCAATTTTTGTTCGGTAAAAGAAGCATCCAGCGTGGTACCATCAAACAGTTCTTGTATGGCATAGCGAAAACTACTGTTTACAAACTCGGTTTTTTCTTCTAAATAACCTTCTTTTCCAAACAACTCAATTTCTGATTTGCTGAGTCGCAGTCGTACCGAATTGCCTTTAATACGTATTTTCATTTTTATGCTGATCTATGTTGCTATCATTTCAACTAAAGCTAGAAATTTTAAAAAACTAAATCTTAACCGATTTTAGGTCGATAAAAGAAGTATTACTTTTTTGATGAGGATTTCTTCCTTCCAATCGAGATGACAAATTGTTATACCACTAACTCATAACTTTTGATATTGACCCTTTGTTCGCCGCAATAAATGTTAAATTTTTCGCCACGCAAAAAACCAATCAATGTAATGCCCGCATCTGTAGCCATTTGCACTGCCAAACTTGATGGTGCGCCAACTGCGGCCACAATTTTAATACCGGCCATATACGCTTTCTGGATCAGTTCAAAACTGGCCCGTCCGCTTAATAACAACAGGTATTGATCCAACGGAAAGAAACCTTGCTGCAACGTTGCACCAATTAATTTATCCAGCGCATTGTGGCGGCCAACATCTTCTCGTGCCAGCAATAATTTTCCGGCCGAATCAAAAAGTGCACAGCCGTGTAAACCGCCGGTGTGTTCAAAAATGTTTTGTTTTTGGCGGAGCAGATCAGGCAGTTTATAAATCACTTCAGAAGAAAACCGAAGATCATCCGAAACCGTTTCCGGCAACCGGCATACTGTTTTTACCGCATCAATTGATGATTTGCCGCAAACGCCGCAGCTGGAAGTAGTGTAAAAATTACGTTCCAGTTTGCTCATGTCCAGCTCCAGATCATCAATCAGCTCCACCCGAACCACGTTTTCGTGCAAACCATTGCAATGTTTAATGGAAGCCACCTGGCCGATGTTTTCGATAATTCCTTCGGTAAATAGAAAACCGATGGCCAGTTCAAAATCATTTCCAGGCGTGCGCATGGTTACCGAAATGCTTTTCTGAACGCGATTTTGTGTCGAACCATAACCTAAACGAATTTCCAGCGGCTCTTCAGCAGCCAGAAAATCATCCATATTGATGCAATGGTTTTCATCAACTTTAATAATGGCAAGCGGCGTAACAGAAGCTCTCAACATATCATAATTTCTATTTCAAAATTAAACAGTTTTTGCCTGAATAAGATTTAGCAAATGCGATTTAAAGTTTTGGATATATACCAATAAAAGAAGCATTAGCATTGACTGCTGTTTTAAATTCTGTTATTTTTAAAAACTGATTGAACAACAGCATAAAAACCAAACATAAATTCTGGAAGATTTTAATTGGCGCACTTTTATACAGTTTACTTACACATTGGAAAGATGCTAAGCAAGGATTTCTGGATGGAATGAGTGAAAGCCAGAAAACGTTCATTCAAAAATCTGGTAAATGATTTTTCAGCTTAGGTTTGATGAACGATACTTCTTTTATCAACTTAAAAATAACTGCTTGTTTCAAAATTTTGCGTTCTTTTTTTAGTCAGGTAAATGCCCAACGATATTTCGTGCGAACCGTTGCCAAAACCGCTGTATGCCGTTAACGAATAATCAAAAGCATAACCGATGCGGAGTTTGCTTGTTGCAAAAATTTCTATCTGCGCCACCAGCGCGTTTCCACTTTGAAAGCTGCCGAGGTTGTTTTTTGTAAACAAGTTGAGGCTGCTGCGATACGTGCCGCCAACCCAGATGCGATCTCCCAAAATTAAAAATGTGTTTAAATCCAGCGTTGTTGCTGAGCCGGAAGCGTTTTTCAGCAAAAATGAAGGCTTGATTTTGGTATCATCATTTAGAAAAAATAACGTTCCGGCGGTTAGGTAAAAATGTGGTTGTGGCACCGGCACAAGTAAGCTTTTATCTCGGTTTAAATATTTGGCCACCAGATTATCCGCAGAAAATCCTGCAAAAAAAGCATTTGTGGTATAGAGCACACCGGCGCGGGCATCAGGCAAAATGGTGCTTTGTACACCAGCCGGAATGATGTTATCGCCATCCTGAGTGCCGGTTAATTTAGAACCATCCAACGCTGATTGCACCAAACCTGCACCAAGTCCAAAAGATAAATGCTGGCCCTGCGTACCAATTTGCAAACGGTAAGCATAATTGGCATAAGCAGCCAGTGTGCTTTGTGCGCCGAGTTTATCTTTTGCCAGCAAAATGCCCAGTCCTACTTTTTCATCCTTAACAGTTCCATCCGCAGCAACCGAAAAACTTTGCGGCGCACCGCTTACACCCGTCCATTGCGAACGGTAAAAACTATGCACGTAAAAATCTTCCTTTGCTCCTGCTGATGCTGGGTTGATATACAAACCGTTAAAAATATACTGGCTGTATTGTGCGTTTTGCTGAGCGCTGACTTTTAAAAATGTGACAATAAGCAAAAGTACAAGTCCGGATTTTTTATTATTTAAACAACATAAGATCATCATTTAAGCTTTCCGATTTTGTACGTTGGCCGTTTAATGAGGTTGTATTTTTATCAGATCGATTTCCGAAGCAACATTACATAACCTTTATATTCTTCCTGAACGCCTTTGCTGTTAACTACCTTCAGACTGTAAAAATAGGTGCCGTCTTCCAGCGAATTACCTGTCCAGTTGTTTTGGTAGTTTTTTGCCTGATACACATTTGTGCCCCAGCGGTTTACAACCATCAGTTCGTTTTCTTTGTACTGACTGATATCAGGAATGCTAAAAGTGTCATTCTTTCCATCACCATTTGGAGTGAAAACGTTTGGAATCGTCATACCTGCAAATTCTTTGTAATCAATAGAAACATTGTTTACCGGATTGCTGTCTTTTTCTATAGATGTAATTCTGGCAGTATTTGCAATCGTGCCGTGTTGTGTAGCTTTAACAGAAAAATGAAGTTCTGAGCTGGCTCGGGCCTGAAGTTCGGTCATGTTCCAGGTAATTGATCGGCTGGCTGCATCGTAAGTTGCTTTTCCGTTCAGTGCGTTGTTTATCGATACAAAATCAAGTGCGGCAGGTAAGGTATCGGTTATGCTAACCTGTGTTGCATCATAAGCACTTTGGTTTTTGATATTCAACGTATATTCAAAAGGGATTTCAGGATTTATCAAACGTGTTTCCGAACTGGTCACAATTGCTAAATCTACCGAATTAATAGCTGAAGCTAAGATTGCTATAGATTTTACTTTAAGTGTTTGTTTAGCTGTAATTGCATTTGGGCAATTTTTTGTTCCGGCAACAGAAGCCGTAATTTCAACTGTACCTACACCAATAATTATAACTTTATTATTATCGATCCGGATTACATTATTGGAAGAAGCCGTGTAAGTGATTTTGCCAGATGAAGTAGCATTAAGCTGGAAAGGCGCATCTCCAAAGGTTTTATCAGCTAAAGCCGGAAAATTCAAGGTAGCATGGGTTTCAATCTGTACTATCACGTCATCAGAAGCTTCTGAATTACAAGATTGACCATTTAAGGCAACTACTTTGTAAGTTCCTGCTTGCGCGGCAGCATATTTACTTTGAGTTGCAGCAGCAATTGGCTGTCCGTTAAAATACCACTGGTACGCGGCAGCATTTGGCGTTGCTGCGGTTAAAATGGCTACAGATCCGTCACAGATAGTAACTGTTTGTGTTTTCGGCGGTGCGGCCGCAAAGGCAGCAGTACAAAAACTAAACATAAGGAAGGCAATAATAAAGACGTTTTTAAAATCCTTTTTTATTATCATGATAATCAGATAAATAGCCTATTTTACCTTAATTTCTTATTGTCCTACTGTAACCGTTGGTTTAACCGGAACCGGCACAGCAGTAACTACCTGATTTGCGGTGCCTGTTGTAGTAGTGCTTAGTACATAGGCAACCTTAACTGTGAAAGTGTTATCACCGTTGGAGATATTACCTGGCGTGGTGTAAGTAGAACCTGTTGCTCCGGAGATAGCACCACCATTCAACATCCATTGATATTGGTAGGAATATTTGTCGCTGCCAGGGTTTGCAGTAAGCAATGATGTACTTGTGCCGTTGGTACAAACCGTGCTGCTGCTGGCCGCAATTGTTGGTTGTAAAGCTGGCAAAACGTAAACTTTAAAAGGATCTGAAATCTCTGATGAACACTGGTTAGAGTTGCTTACTACTAATTGATAAGTATAATAGCCTGCTCCGGATGGTGTTTCTGAAAGCGTAGGCGAATTGCTGTTCTGTACCAAACGCTTTGTGCCGGTATTATCCATTTTATACCACTGGTAAATAACATCAGCAGACGGACTGGCTGTACCTATTTTTAAGGCAATGTTGCTGTTTGAGGCTAATACCTGACTTACTGAAGAAGCACTTGCTGGAGGGCTGGAAACGGCATCACTCGGGCCTTTTACTGTAGTTACCTGTGCTTGTACAGTGTTTACTAAAATAAACAAGCTAACAATTGCAATAAGTTTTAATATTGCTGAACTGCTTTTAGCAGATAAATTGTTTAATAGCGTTGGCTGATAAACTGAATCTGATAGTTCAGCTTTTAGTAGTGTTTTAGCATTATAGTTATTATAAACTGATAATGTTGCTTTACTGTCCTGATTCTGCAATTTTCTGTCCATTTTTTCAGACTTAATTTGTGATTGGTCAACTTGTACGCCGTGCCAAACCGCAGAGTTATTTTATTATAAGATATTTCTTTAATCATAGATTAATTTTATGTTTTTTTAAAAGAATAAAAAATATATAAAAGTTAACGGATATTTTTAATATTAGCTTTGAAATTATATATTTAATAGTTATAATAATAAAATGCTTAATATATAATAAGTGTAAAATTCTTAAAAAATAATTTGAGATTGTTAAGTATTCTGTAATGAATAATTTAGTATATAATAATATACACTGTCCTTTTTTCACTAAAAATATTGCGGTAGAAAATTTAACGTTACCGAAAAACATATTTCCGCTGTCTGATGGGGATCAGAATTTATACATTATTATAACTATGAGTTGAAAGGATTTTCAAAATTTAACTCAACAAGAAAGTTATATGTAACAAAAAGTTAAGCAATTTTACCAGACTAATTTGAAGTAAAATAAGGCATAAGCAGCACAAAACATTAGTTATTGATCTACATCAATAACTAATGTATATAAAAGTATATTTTTAGACAGATTATTAACGAGTTAAGCAAAATTTTTAGAGAATTGTTAAACAAATTTTTGATGGCCATTTTGTGACAATTTTAAATCTGCTTTTAATACTGATTATCTATAATTATTCCCTGATTTTTTAAACTTGGACTTCAAATTAAACAAGGTTTCACTTATAAATCAGCTTTTGTAAGCATAATGAATAATTATAGGAACAAAAACGTATAAATCAACACTTCAACTCAAATCATCAATTAACTGATTTTTAACATTTTATGTTTATTATTTTATATTCATTTTTACTCTATACAGAAATGATCCTGCCGTAATGTATAGCACAGATTCATCATTTCCCCAGCAACAGTTAGAAATAACTTCTCCAGTTGATATTTTTCCTAATAAGTGTCCGTTTTTATCTGCAATCAAAAGTCCGCCAGGCCCACTTGCCCAAATGTTACCTTGCTTATCTGTTTTCAAACCATCTGTAACTTCTTCTTCGTTTTGCTTTGGCAGAGTTGAAGCGTCAAAAAACAGTTTTCCCTTTCCGGTTTTTCCGTCTTTTTTAACCGGATAAACCACGATTTGCGGGTGTACTTTATCCGAAATAGAAACATATAAGAAAGTTTCATCCGGCGAGAAAGCAATACCGTTTGGATATTTCAGATCAGCAATTAGCAGCTCGGATTTTCCATCAGTACGAATTTTGTAAACACCATTTGCCGATGCTTCTTTTATCGGATCATTTTCTTTCTTCGGCAACCCGTATGGCGGATCTGTGAGATAGATTGTTCCGTCTGATTTTACAATAACATCATTTGGACTGTTATATCGTTTGCCCTCAAAATTATCCGAAACGGTACGCATGCCATATTTTCCATTTAAAGGAAAACTGGCCAGCCGCCGATCGCCATGTTCGCAAATCAGCAATAAACCGTTTTTTGTGATGGCTAAACCATTGCTGCCAGGTTCTTCACTATAAGGTAATCTGCCGGTAAAACCAGTATGTTCTAAAAATTTGGTACTACCTTTTCCTTCCTGCCAACGATAAATGATGCCAGCTTTTGTATCGCTAAATAACAACATGCTGCTATCCGGAACCCAAACCGGTGCTTCAATGTGCTGGAAACCTGAACCAATCACTTCAACCTTAGCATCTCGCGGAATTAGTTTTTTCAGTTGCGGATCCAAATAAATTACTTCACCAGTAGTTAGAGGTTTTTGAGCAAAAGCAACATTACTACAAAGCAGCACAACAAAAAATAGGCGGTAAAAGAAGCATTGATTCATGAGCGAAGATTTGATACAAAACATCTTTTTTAAACTTTGCTGGTTTTATAATGTTCTCCACCAAAATAAAAAATTGCTTTTTATGAAATTTAAATCCAGCTTACCTGTCGCTTTTATCATGATGAGCCTGACGGTTTCTGCCCAAAATGATCCGCCCGAATCACCTAAATTAATTGAAGTTGCTTCTTTTGATCATTACCAGCCCATCGGCGTGGCCGTTACTAAAACCGGCCGCACGTTTGTTACTTTCCCCCGAAATAAAATTTATGAATATGGCGTGGCTGAGATTACTGGCGGACAAAAAAAACCGTATCCCGATGCCGAATGGAACCGTTATGATTCTACCAAAGCAGAAACGCATTTTATAAACGCGCAGGCTGCGTGGCCGGATGATGAGGATAATCTGTGGATTTTGGATCCGTCAAATCCGATGGACGGCGCTACAATTTCAACCGGTGTAAAGCTTTTAAAAATCAATCTAAGTACCAACAAAGTGGAGCGCGTTTACCGTTTTGAAGATTTGCCACGAGAAAAAATCGCCCTGAATGATGTTCGGATTGATAACCGCCGCCAGCTGGCTTATTTATCCGAACCAAAAACTGCTTCTATTATCATTCTGGATTTGAAAACCGGAAAAAGCCGCATGGTTTTAAAAGAAGATAAATCTACCAAAGCCGAACCTGGTTTTAAATTGCATATTGATGGAAAAGACGTGATTGACCAAACCGGAAAACCTTTCAGCTCTAACGTAAACGGCATTGCGCTGACGAAAGACGGCAAGTATTTTTATTTCCGCGCCATTAATCAAACCAAATTGTACCGCATTTTGGCGGATGACCTGGCAAATCCAGCTTTAACCGATGCACAGCTTTCGGCAAAAGTAGAAACGGTTGGCGAAACCGGCATTTCGCATGGAATGATTGCTGATGCAAAAGGCAATATCTTTTCTTCCGATTCGCCGAACAAAGCCATTCGTTACGTAACGGCCGATGGCAAATTTGAAACGCTGGTAAAAGATAAGCGCCTGATCTGGCCGGACACTTTTTCGGTTGGAAATGATGGTTATCTGTATGTTACCTGTTCGCAAATTAACCGCACCAAAAAGTACAACGGCGGCGAGGACAAGGTAGAATATCCGTTCCGTTTATATAAAATCAAATTGCCTTAACAGCTCAATTTTAGGTTGATAAAAGAAGCATCACCTTTAAAACAATAAAACTAATTTTACCGGATGCTTCTTTTATCACCCTTTTTTAGTTGATAACAGAAGCATCCAAATTAATTAAACATGAAAAAAATAATCTTACTTGCTTTTACGTTTATTGCCGCTGCAACCGTTTCTAAAGCACAATTAACGCCGGTTTCTTATCAAGATGGAAATCAGAAACTGACCGGGTTTGCCGTTAAACCGCAAAATTCAACCCAAAAAAAAGCCGGAATTTTGGTTTTGCCAGCCTGGATGGGCATTGATGTACACGCCAAAGAAACAGCCGAAAATCTCTCTAAATTAGGCTATTATGCTTTTGTAGCTGATATTTATGGCGAAGGAAATTATCCGAAAAGCATGGCTGATGCCGGCAAACTGGCTGGTTCATACAAAAAAGATTATAAAGCGTATCAGCACCGCATTGATCTGGCTTTGCAGCAACTGATCAAATCCGGAGCAGATGCTTCGCGGATTGCAGCCATTGGTTTTTGCTTTGGCGGAACCGGCGTGTTAGAAATGGCGCGTGCAAATTTCCCGGTTCGCGGCGTGGTTTCGTTTCATGGCGGATTAGGCAAAGATGCTAGCCGCCCGGCAGAACAAATTAAACCTAAAGTGCTGGTTTGCCATGGTGCCGATGATCCGAACGAGGCACAGGCAGAAGTGCTGGCTTTTCAGCAGGAAATGCGCGACAGCAAAGCCGACTGGCAGATGATTTATTACGGAAATTCGGTGCATTCTTTTACCGATCCAAACGCCGGAAACGATAATTCTAAAGGTGCGGCTTACAATGAAAAAGCGGC